>CAZHOV010000095.1:0-21957 GCA_964534315.1 uncultured Saprospiraceae bacterium
TTTTCCAACTTTCCTATTTTCCAACTTTCCTATTTTCCAACTTTCCTATTTTCCAACTTTCCTGTTTTCCAACTTTCCTATTTTCCAACTTTCCAACTTTCCAACTTTCCTGTTTTCCTAAAGTTCTTCCAGTCGTTTCAATAGCCACTCCCGGTCACCGTGGAAGAGAGGTTTAGCCGTTGTAATTTCCTCTGTTAATTTTTTCTTTTGCTCATCGTCAAACGGGTTGACCCGCAGCAGCTTTTTAGTGAGGCGGATGATATTAGTTGCATTCGATTTGTGGTAGCCCATGACCTTTTTCCGGCGCATATAGTTGCGCATACTTTCGAGGTAAGACTCCAGGACATCGAATTCATCCTGTTCATAGAAGATTTTGATCATCATCCGCTTGGCATTGAGATTCATAAGGATATCTTTGAAATCAACCCGGCTGAGGATGGCCTGTACCTTATCATAATTTCCACGGTCAAATTCCAGAATGGCTGTATTAAAAGAAACAAAGCTTTCCCGGTATTTTTCATCCAGGTAATATTGGTATTTTTCAATAAAACTTTCTACCCAGTCGTATTCTTTTTCCATCAAGGCAATGGCCACTGCATTCCTAAACGTGAAGCGGGTAATTTTTCCATCTTCGATCAGGAAGCCATCTTCCAGTCCTTTCTTGTAGAGTTCAAAGCTCTCGCGGATGAAGCTTTTTTTTCCTGAGTTTAGTTGGCCAATACAATAATTGATAGCCATCAAAGCGATTTCTCTGATCTCGGACTCCGGGAAAAGATTACCATGCTCAAAAATCTCCTTTTTTAGATGGAAGTAATGGCTTTCTTCTGATCGCTCCATTAATGCTTTGTATATATAATAGTAGATAGCGATCGCCGGAATATTGAGCAATTCTTTTCGCTGGATATAATTCAGTAATTCTTCGATTAGCCCCATTTCGTACTCTTTCTCTCGAACAGCTTTGTGGGAGAGCATATGGCAGCTTTGGCGCAGTTTATCAGCCAGGTAGGTAGTATCGAGCGCATTGGAGACCTCCTGGAGATTGAGATCGGAAGTCCGCTTTTGTTCACTTAAAAAGCGATAATGCTCTTGTTGTATCAGATATTCATTTCGATAATAGTGTTCATTGCGGTAAGACTGTTTCTTTTGAGCTCGCTCAGCTCCCTTCAGAGATTTCAGAAAAGGCTTGTCTAAATTTCGTTTTCGATATTCCTTAGCAAGCGCTATGCGTACTTGTGCTTCCTCTTCAACGGTTTGTTTAAAAACGAGATACTCTTCCACCACTTTCATTAAAAAGTGCATGGTTTGTCTGATTTTAGCATCATCGTAAGATTCATTGGGGAACACGAAATAAAAAGCCTTATCTTTTTTTAAATATTTAGTATCTTGTAAATGCTTTTCTTCGGTGAGATAGGTAAATAACTTGATCACATCTTCCCGTTGATTATGGGCAGGAGAATGCACCCATTTATTTAATTCTCGTATTTCTTTTTTAGAAAACGACCGGATTACACGAATTAAGAGACTTTTTTCCATAAGGTAAAAATAATCTTTTTCAACAAATTTAAAAAATTGCCCAACACTTATTTCCTCCCAAAAGCCTTAAATGACAAGATTTCCCCTCATTTTACCCATTAATAAAGGACCGATATTTTACTCATTTTTGATCAACAAATGCATTTTTTTGTCTTTGTTATTAAATCAAATTAATAAGATGTTTGTAATGTATTCAAAAAGATACAACGCGAAACAAAAACCCATGAGAGTGATAGCAACCTTAAAAGCATTGAGCCTTCAAAAGGTCCTGAAAGCAGGATTCCTTGGCGCTTTGTTGCTCATGTTATCTTTCTCAACTCTTACAGCACAAGGATGGGAGCGATCCTTTGACTTAATTGGAGCAGATGATCAGGGAGGAGCAGTAATCGAAACGCCGGACAGTGGCTACGTAGCCATCGGCTCTGGTTTTTGGTACGACGGATTCCGTTTCTTTGTTCTTCGATTTGATGTAGATGGAGAAAAAATCTGGTCCAAACTTTACGGATGCCCATTCGAAACCGATTTAGGACGTTCTTTGACACCACTGGCAGATGGAGGCTTTTTACTACTTGGCGTAAGCGAATGCGACGATGCCAATGGTAGACAAGCCAAACTAATAAGAATAGACAAAGACGGAAACGAAGTCTGGCCCGAACATAAACTTTATGGCGGAGCTGACCTCGAAGAAGTTTTCGATATTATCCCAACCGATGACGGTAATTTTGTTTTCGTCGGCCGTACCCGAAGCTTTGGCGACGGAGAAAATCAGGTTTACCTGGTAAAAGTTGACGAAAATGGAAATACCCTTTTTGAAAAAAATATTGCCGACACTCTAGACAGCCAAGGAGAGGCCATCGTGCAAACCCAAGACGGCGGATTCGCCATCGTAGGGTCTGCCCAAAACCCGATTAACTCTAACAGCAAAGATGTTTTTCTCCTCAAAACCGATTCTGACGGCAATAAACTTTGGTCAACTTACTTCGGGGGCGTCGAAACCGATGAAGGTTTCGATATTGAAGAAACCCCCGAAGGCGATTTAGTACTATGTGGAAACACTCAAAGCTTCGGCCCAACTATTTCTCCCAAAGCTTACATGCTAAAAACCGATGCCCAAGGCACTCTTTTATGGTCTGAATACTGGAGCTCAGGCGTTTCCACTAGAGCTAAATCACTTCAACTGGAAAGAAACGGAGACATCATCATTGGCGGAACCATAGAAGTAGATCTAGATAATTCTAATTATTTACTACTTAATTATTCTGCTGATGGAGAGAAAATCTTCGACCGCGATTACGGCCCTGCTAACCGAATTGATATCGCTGAAAACCTAATCATTACTATGGATTCTTCCATCGTTATGATCGGACAGTTTATCTTTATCGGCCAGGGCAGTGATTTCACCAGTGACTTTAATGTTCTTAAAGTTGATAATGAAGGAAATCTTTACACCCATTACATAACCGGTCACGTATTCTTTGATGAAAATCTGGAATGTGACTTGGACCCAAACGAATCCCGTTTTGAAAACTGGATCCTAACAGCACGCGGCCTGACGAACGATCATTTTTTTATTGCTGACACCGATTCTAATGGCCTTTACACCATAGCTGCCGATACCGGCACCTATGAATTAAATCTAGTTATCCCAAATTCACTATGGGAAACGACAATTTGTCAACCCATAGACACTCTTTCTCTAAACACGTTTTATGACACGACTTACGTTGATTTTCCTTTACATCCCAAAACCGACTGTCCGTTATTGGAAGTAAGCGTAAGTTCCGCATTCTTGCGTCGATGCGACACAGCTACATACAACATTCAATTCTGCAATTCAGGGTCAATCCTGGCAGAAGACGCAGTATTGGACCTCGTTTTAGATGATGACCTAACGTACATCTCTTCTAACTGGCCCAATACACCAACCCAAATTGGCGATACGTTATTTTTCGATCTAGGAGACGTGGCAGTAACCGACTGCCACGACTTCGAGGTCAATGTGCTCCACGATTGTGATGGAACATTACTAGGTGAGGCACATTGCGTATCTGCACACATTTTTCCCGACTCGTTCTGCCTTCCGGCAGATCCGCTTTGGGATGGATCGAGTATTGCCGTAAGAGGCGCCTGCGAAGAAGATGATGGCCAGGTACGGTTCACCATCGAAAACGTCGGCGACGCGGCCATACCAGCTAATTCATCGTTACAGTTTATCGTCATCGAAGATGATGTACAGTTTCTACAAGCACCGATCCCCCCGCTGCAACCAGAAGAAGAACTTGATACCGTACTTATTGCAACAGGAAAAACCTACCGGTTAATCGCCGATCAGTCTGCATTCCACCCTGGCAACAGTAATCCCACTGTAGCCATAGAAGGATGCGTGGTCGATACCACCCAAAACTACTCGGTAGGCTATATTACTCAGTTTCCGGAAGACGATGGTGATTTTTTCCGATCGATCGATTGTCAAGAAAATCGATTTTCTTTCGCTACAAATGCGAAGAGAGGCTATCCCAAAGGCTACGATACAATTCATCATTATATCTCAAATTTAACCGATTTAGAGTATACCATCGTCTTCCAAAACGTAGGAACAGATACAGCATTCAGAGTGGTCATAAGAGATACCCTTTCTCCATTCGTCGATCCCTCAACCGTTCAATTTCTAGGCTCTAGCCACAACAGCTTCTTAACGAATTTCGAATGGACGAGCAGCGGTATCCTTAAGATCATCTTTGATGGAATTAATCTACCAGATAGCACAACCAATTTAAATGCATCTATTGGGCATGTATCGTTTAAAGTAACTCCTTTTGACGATCTGCCTGAAGAAACGATCATTAACAATACAGCAGCTATCTATTTTGATTACAATCTCCCAGAATACACTAATACAACCATACACACCATCTCTGACAGCATTGGCGTGATCACTCACGTCACCCCAGGGTATGAGAACACTGAATTAGGGTACAACGTAAAAATTTATCCTAACCCATTTTTGGAAACAACTACCTTTGAGATTTTAGTTGGTAATACAAATCCTAAAACCGTTTTATTATCCCAAAACCGTTTTATCTTATATGATTTAGCCGGTAGGCCTTTAAAACAGGTTTCTTTCGATGGCCCTGTATTTCAGTTCCATCGAGAGAACCTACCTCCCGGATTGTATACTTATCGTGTACAGTCTAAGAGCGGTCGGCTCCTAAACGCTGGTAAAATTGTCATCCAGTAATCGCCGGAACTAATTCATATAAAAAACAGTTAATAAATTACATGTAAAACCGCAATCAAAACCTTAAGAAAACAAGATATAAAAGTTCGTTTATTTTCATGGGATTATAATTTTGTTAAAAAAGCCGCTCGTACTCACGAAGCGGCTTTTTTATTTTTTGGAACCTGTAACAACTCTTCAGGAGCATCTGATTCCTGTCTTCCGGTACTCAGGATATCACCCGTCCATTTGCCAGTTGAACAACCTTCCCGGTCTTTTCTGCTAGTTTGAGGTCATGAGTGACCAACACCAGCGTAGTATTAGAGGCTTTATTCAGTTCGAATAATAAGTCTTCTACTTTTGTACTCGTAGCACCATCAAGATTGCCAGTGGGCTCATCAGCAAACAAAATCTTTGGCCTGTTGGAAAAAGCTCTTGCCATGGCCACGCGCTGTTGCTCTCCTCCGGATAGTTGCGTTGGATAATGATCCAGCCGGTCTCCCAAACCTACTTTTTCCAACAATTCTTTCGCTATCTTTCTAGCCCCTTTTTCGCCTTGTAATTCCAACGGAACCATTACATTTTCAAGAGCCGTTAAGGTAGGCATCAATTGAAAATTCTGAAATACAAACCCCACATATTTATTGCGAAGGGCAGCCCGCTCATCTTCCGACAACCCTTCCAGAGCTATTCCATTCAGCTTAACACTTCCTTCCGAAGCACGGTCGAGTCCGGCACACAACCCCAACAAGGTAGTTTTTCCACTCCCTGAAGGACCTACAATCGACAAGCTTTCGCCTTCTTCAACTAAAAAAGATACATCCTCCAGTACGGTCAATTCACCCTGACCTGTCTGGTATGTTTTGGTAAGATTTTTTACTTCCAACATAGATAATGATTTAACGCCATAACACGGTAGCGCCTAAACGAAATAATAAATTTTATAACAACTATTTGACTATTTCGTTTTCAAAATATTCCGAAACGGCGTTCCGGTGCTACGACATCAAAACTCTGCATTGCCCGGGGTTCTTGGAAAAGGAATGACATCGCGGATATTGCCCATGCCGGTGATAAACTGAACGAGCCGCTCAAAACCAAGCCCAAAGCCCGCGTGCGGACAGGTTCCGAACTTTCGGGTATCCAAATACCAACTCATTTCTTCTTCAGGAATATTCATTTCATTCATTCTCCGAAGTAAGACATCATGACGCTCTTCCCGTTGCGAACCACCGACAATCTCTCCTATACCAGGAAAAAGAATGTCCATAGCAGCTACGGTTTTGTCATCGTCGTTGAGGCGCATGTAAAAGGCTTTAATGTCTTTGGGATAGTTATACAGCACCACCGGCTTTTTGAAGTGTTTTTCTACCAGATAGCGCTCGTGCTCCGATTGGAGATCAGCCCCCCATCCTTCGATCACATATTTGAATTTTTTCTTTTTATTGGGTTTGGAGTTTCGTAAAATGTCAATGGCCTCGGTATAGGTGAGCCGTTCAAAGTCATTTTCAACGCAGAAGTTTAGCCGCTCGGTCAGCGTCATATCAGACCGCTGGTTTTGTGGTTTTTGTTGCTCTTCCTTAGATAAGCGCTGCTCCAAAAATTTAAGGTCGTCTTCGCAATGATCCAATACATATTGAATGACCATCTTCAGCATTTGCTCAGCCAGATTGATATCTTCTTCTAAATCGGCAAAAGCCATTTCCGGCTCAATCATCCAAAACTCTGCCAGGTGGCGGGTAGTATTAGAGTTCTCTGCTCTAAAGGTAGGCCCAAACGTGTATACATCGCTAAGTGCCAAAGCTCCCAATTCCGCTTCCAGTTGTCCGGAAACTGTTAAGTTAGTGGGCTTTTCAAAAAAATCTTGCTTGAAATTGACCGCCCCTTCATCCGTTTTGGGTATATTTCCAAGGTCAAGCGTGGTTACCTGAAACATCTCACCAGCCCCTTCTGCATCCGAGCCTGTGATGATTGGAGTATGAAGGTAATAGAAACCGCGATCATTAAAAAACCGGTGTATCGCAAATGAAATGCCGTGTCGAATTCTAAATATGGCTCCGAAGGTATTGGTTCGAAATCGGAGGTGAGCGATTTCCCTAAGAAATTCCAGACTGTGCTTTTTGGGCTGCAATGGATATTCACCAGGATCGGAGTCACCGTAAATTGCTATTTCTTTGGCAATGACTTCGATGCGTTGGCCTTTACCTTGCGAAGGTACTACTTCACCAGTTACCCCAATGGCGGCCCCGGTTGTCAACCGCTTAATTAATTCAGCAGAAAATTGATCTTCGTCAACTACTACCTGCATGGTATTTAAGGATGAACCGTCGTTCAATGCAATAAATTTATTATTACGGAAAGTTCTTATCCATCCTTTTAAAGTAACTTCATAATTGGTGCGCTCCGCCTTCAGTAATTCAACAATTTTTGTACGCTTTGTCATTGGATTAAATTGATTCGGTTTAGATGATCAAATTTTCCATTCTGGAATTGCCCTGCGAAAATAAGCAGAATAACGAAATTGTCAAATTTCAAAAGCGAACAAGGGAGTATTACCAATCTAAAAAGCGTTGACGGATGTCGGGAGTAGGCATCATACAAGCATCTTTCTTCCCAAACCACTTATACCTGTTCCTCGCCACCCAGTTATAAATCGCGTTTCGCAATGACGAAGGAACAATGACAAAACCGTAAAGCAAGGGCCAAAGGCCTCCAAAGCGTTTGACCACTTCCAGGGGCACTCTTGAGTGGGTGTAGTAGTTATTTTTGTAAACCATAACTACCGTGCTCAACTCGTTCGGGTTAATTTCGGATTCAGAGAGCAACTCCTGGCCAACGTCTGATTGAAGGGAAGCAAACTTAAAAATTCCTTTTTTATCTCTTTTAATTATAAACTGTACGAAGGAATCGCAAAGATTACAGACACCATCAAAAAGAATGACAGGATGGGTGTCGGAGAGGGCTTGTACTTTTTTGGTTTCCATATATTGAAAACAAGAAATGAACAGGTAAAGTTTAGATGGTCCCCTATCAGGAAAGGCCACTTACGATTCAAATAAAGATTGATACAATTCTTCCACTTTCCCCAGTTGCACAATTTGGATTTTATACTGGCCGGGGGTAACGCCCTTATTGTATTTTGAGAGGAATATTTTCTTGAATCCCAGGCGATCAGCCTCCTGGATACGTTGATCAATTTTATTTACGGCCCGGATCTCTCCTGACAGGCCGATCTCTCCTGCAAAGCAGTAAGAGGCCGGGATGGAAATATCTTCAAAAGAAGAAAGCAAAGCGCTCACAATAGAGAGGTCAAGAGCAGGGTCATCAATCCGGATTCCGCCGGCCAGATTAAGGAATACGTCATTGAGGCCAAAAGGGAAACCACAACGTTTTTCCAGGACCGCCAGCAGCATGCTTAATCTTCGGAGGTCAAAACCGGTGGCAGAGCGTTGGGGAGTGCCGTACACTGCCTTACTGACCAGCGTTTGCGTCTCAATTAAAATGGGGCGTACTCCTTCCAGGGTAGCTGCGATAGCCGTGCCGCTGAGTTCTTCTTCACTCTGTGACAGTAGTAGTTCGGAGGGATTGCGCACTTCTCGTAGACCAGTGGATTGCATCTCGTAGATACCCAATTCATCCGTAGAGCCAAACCTGTTCTTTAGCGTTCGAATAATTCGGTAAGTATAATGGCGATCACCTTCAAATTGAAGCACTGTATCTACAATATGCTCCAATAGCTTTGGCCCTGCAATAGCACCGTCTTTCGTAATATGCCCGATAATGATAACCGGAATATTCGTTTCTTTAGCAAACCGCTGCAATTCTCCGGTACATTCTCTTATTTGGGAAATACTCCCTGGGGTCGCATCAAGATAAGAAGCTCTCATCGTTTGGATAGAATCGATCACAAGCAGACGAGGAGTTAATTCTCCGGCGGTTTTGAGTATTTTTTCAACATTCGTCTCCGTATAGATATAGCATTCGTTCGTTTGGCTAGCTACTCTATCAGCCCTCATCTTTATTTGTTCTTTGCTTTCTTCACCAGAGACATATAGAATGGTGAAGGGAGCGTTCATGGCAATTTGGAGTAAGAGTGTTGATTTTCCGATCCCGGGTTGTCCTCCCATTAAGATTAAGGACCCCGGAACGATACCTCCCCCCAGCACCCGATTAAATTCATCGTCAGGAGTGCTCATGCGCTGCGTTTCTTCGTGCTTGATTTCAGATACCTTAACCGGTTTCATTGCAGCTACACCGGTGGTTTTGCCCTTCCATACCTCCCTAAGGCCTTCTTTACCGCTGGCATCTTTACTAACCAATTCCTCTGTTAGAGTATTCCATTCGCCACAAGAAGAGCACTTCCCCTCCCACTTGGAGAAAGAGGCCCCGCAATTCGAACAAACAAATATTTTCTTTATTTTCGGCAAGGTAAATTTTTTGTTTTAAAATTAAAGTTTTTCTATTTTTTAATCTAATTTTTACCTTTTTTTTATAAAAATTTAATAAATTAAACAACCATTTTAACAGTCTTGCGTTTATAATAGTGATTTTAATGCAAATTGAATATTTTCTATAAAAAAAGTGACTAAATTTGATTTTTGCGTCATATAATTGTAATTGGAGCATTAAAATTCGAACATATTTTTGGGTTTTAGTGTTTTAATTTTAAATTTGTGATTCAACTAAAAAGCAAAATTGATATATTTAAGAATATAATATTAATGTAGATTGTTTTCATTTGGTTTTTTGGGGTTATACAGGGTGCTGCCATGTGCAGTTACCCTGTTTTTTATTTATCAGCACAACGTATACATCGGCTACTCTCCGGCATAAACATTAATCTTGCAGGAGCGATCTTATTTCCACATCGATCACAGGTACCAAATGCCGGCTTATCCAACTTTGAAAGCGCTAGTTTCAATTTGCTAAGCTTTGATTTGGCTGTCCTCAAAGCAGCTTCTGTTACGCTTTTATTGTTTATAGCATCCATTCTACTCACTCTACCAATGGAGTTTTCAGGAGCAATTGGTTTTGTATTGACCTCCATAGACTTTATTTTCTCCTCTGTTTCTTCTATGGCCACATTTATTTTTTTCCTCAATATTTCTCTTTCCTTCTTATCCATTTGTTAAATGTTTTGTTGAATGTATCTTTTATTCTTTCAAAATGTTATATTAAAGGTAAAAATTCTATCACCAATAGAAGGTTTTTAAAGCATTGGCTCAATTTAATTGGACATATCTTGATGAAACTGGAAAGCAATATCAGGTTGGTATTTATCACAATACCCGCTCTGGTAACTTGATGATTATGATTAATTCCATAATTGTAGTCATTGACTTTAAGGTATTTAAGACCACTTCCTATTCCTTTTTTATTAATGATGAGCTATGTGATATTTCCATAAAAAGGGGACGGGATCGGTATTTTTATGATTTTGGGATTAACAAAAAGGCTGATACCCCTAAAAATAGGTTACGTAAAAAAATTGAATTCCGGCATTTACTGCAAAGCCTTGCCTTTTTTGGTACCATGCTAGTGGTAGTCATCATTTTCATTTTAACCATTAGAGCAGTCATTTCAAGGGAATCCCCTTCGAATATGCTACTTAAGAACAGTCCTGAAACTTCGGCTATTCTCTCTGTTCTACCCGACCAAAAGAATAAAGCTCCGTTTTCTTATTCGTATCTCGTAAATAACGAAGTTTATAATTTTGAACTTTCCAAAAACCAATTAAATCAAAACGAAACTTTTTTTGCCTTTCCGGTTGCCAGTGGAGATCGCTTTAAGCTTAAATATTCGGTAGTGCACCCTGAACAGCATCTTTTACTGTTAGATCAGCCTACGGAGAAGCAACTTAGCAAATATATTGATAAGACAGTTGCTAAACATCACGCCTTAAATCCCGGACTTACCTTAGCTGAATGTGAGTGTCAGATAGAAATTGCCGTTAACCGATTAGGAGTTGAGGCTATAGGCCATTTCTTCTACCAAGACGAACCAATCTCTGAATATCCGCTTTACAATACCGAGAGCTATCGTCAAATAGTTTCCAGTGAATTTAGCGGAAATTGGAAAGATCAGTGCCACTCCAATTATTAAGTATATAAAGGAACTGTTTTACTTACTTTCCAAATCAGGTTAAAGATACCCTATGGAAAAAAATATTTTTTTGAGCCTTCATCTAATAGCTCCAAAGATCATGTTCGAAATTGAATATTTCTTGTTTTATCTTATCCGCTTCGAGAAGTAGGTCTACCCCGGAAAGGTAATCTTGCAAACGGCGGCTTTTTACGTCGTTTTGTTTGTAAACAAAACTTGAAAAGTAGCGCATTTCAAAAACATCCTCCCAGGTATAAGGGCTGGCATCGTTATCTTCGTTAAACACTCTGTGGCGTGCCAAGATTTCACGACATTCCGGATAATAAACCCAGAATAATGGCAGCTCGTACATAAAGTTTCCGTTATCATCCAGTTTATCAAGCAATGGAGCGATACCGAGAATTCGTACCTGCATAGTAGATGTTTCCTCATCAAAGAACCAGATCTCCTTAACGCGGTACCTTTTAATATCTTCGGGGTCAAGCGTATTTCGCACTACTTCAATTTGCTCTTCATATGTTTCCGGATCGAAGGTTACGATCGTATCGATATTGGCTAGCATAGAAGAAACTTCATCTTTATTCAATTGGAAGCTGAATTTTTCATCTTGAGTGCTGAAGGCGCGAATCTCTTCATTATTGATGGCATCTACGAGAATCGAGAAGAAGGGCATTTCAGGATAAGCGAAAGGTAGATTCATTTTTTCGCGCACGTCAATCACCCGGGTGATTCGTTTTTCCCAGAAGATATCCGCTTCGCGAATAGGTTGGTAGGGTAATACTCTTTTTTCCAGGGTTATTCTTTTCTCTACGATATCATCGAGCGGACGATCCTCGTCGAATTCAGTAGATTCTGTTTTTTGCGTATCCTCAGGAATTTGGCTAAAGGCAGGTGTAGCGATAAAGAGGAAAGCTCCAAGAATGAATAAATAAAGATTTTGGAATGAAAACTTCATGATTTTGATATATTTAAATTCGGTTAAATACTGGCTATCACGGTAATAGAAACGAAGGCAAATTCGAAATATTCTTTTAGAATCTAATTTTAAGAATAGTGGATGAGGCTGTCTCAACCCATTGTTGAGACAGCCCCAACCTTAACGAAATTATTACTTGATCGTAAAGATCAATGAATTAATTTTTCTTGAGGCGACATCGCCTGGGCACTTAGCCCGCACATTGTTGAAATAGAATGTATCACCCGGTTTGGTTTGGGAGATCATTCTTCTTGCATCGGCACCAAATCCACCACCTCGATTGTTGGTTACTACAGGGTCTTTTCTTCTTGCGACCCGCACAAATTCGAAACCGATGATATCACATTTTGCATCGAAATCGAAGCCATCCAACCAGGCAATCAATCCTTTTTGGGCTTTAAATTCACCATCTCCCATCATTCCGTCTGCGGTATTACCCAATCGGGCAACCGGATCAGGAATACGCTTCACACGGAAGTCGAAAGGAGTACGTGGCAATCCGCCTCCTGATACGAAGATCTTAGCTTCACCAGGTTTAGATGCCGTAACCATATATTTTCCAGAAGCTCTGTTAATGGCCTTTACATTGATGCCCTGACCAGAAACTTGAACTTCGTTACTGGACGCGCCTGCTACTGAAACAGAAATTGGGTTGTCAACACCAATATAGAATACGTTCATTTTATCTGGAGAAACCGTTGCAGAACGTACACCAACTTCATACTCGTAAGTATCTTCTCCTTCTGTTACCTCACCAGTTAATGGATTTCTAACTTCTGCTCTAAGCTTCAAGGTCTGCTTACCAGTAGAGCTCGTTTGTACTTTATATTCCGCTTTTCCATCTTCATTTACGGTTAGTTTTTTACCATTGACATATAGTCCAATATCTGATGGATTGATTTGTGTACTGTAAGTACCAACAGAGATCGTAGCTTCGAAAGGTTCTCCTTTGATCACGTAAGCTTTTTTAGCTTGCACAACCGGGAAGAAGGCATCGAATTCAACTACGCGTCCTCCGGTGAACTCTGCCATTTTATTGATCAATGCAGCTTCTGAAGATTTAAGGTCAGACTGCATTTGGCTCATTAGCGGAAGAACGGCAGCAAGAGGCATCTGGCGGAATTTAAAATCAGACCAGCTTTTCTTGTCTTTACTTTCTCTCCAGGTTTCATCATCGATACCGAAAGGCAGGTTGTCGCCAATCGTTGCGACAAGATTCTGAATTTCATTCTCTTTCAGGCCAAAAGTCTTACCGTGCTCATTAAGTAGATTAGTATAAACATCGATAAGACTTTGCTTAGTCTCAAGGATTTTTGATTTAAGTTCTTCCCCAATACCGTCTTGTACGAGTAACCTGGTCGTAATATCCTTATTCTTCTTTCCTTTAGGGACGGTTTTACCATAGCTTTCGGTATAATCTCCTTCATCGACTTCACCATTTTTATTACCTC
Organism: uncultured Saprospiraceae bacterium; assembly: GCA_964534315.1. Classification (GTDB taxonomy): domain Bacteria; phylum Bacteroidota; class Bacteroidia; order Chitinophagales; family Saprospiraceae; genus CAZHOV01. The sequence goes on from CAZHOV010000095.1 coordinate 13,280, forward strand.
CGGCATCAATCAATTGGTCTCTCAGCTCATTTACATATACCTGAAATCCGGAGACTACCCCACGCACTTCATCCATGGCGGGTTCGATAGGTCTGTATTTTGCTTTAGCGTCGTCAGCCAATAAGTCCTTAACCCCTTTCACAGTTTGATCCAGTTGAGATTCTACTGTTGCAATACTTGCTTTATTACCTTTATCGAGGGTAAAGAAAGCGTTCATCACCTCAGCCGATACATTTAGTGCCAGAAGGGCTGTAAGCACGAGGTACATAAGGTTAATCATCAGCTGCCGCGGTTCCTTTGGAATTGACATTTAGATAATTTTTTTGATTAGAAAATGAATACTCAACTCAAAACGTTCAGCTGAATTATTGTTGTCTTGGGCCACCAAGGTTGCTTAATGCATTAAGCATGTTGCCATAAACAGAATTCAAAGAAGTCAGGTTTTGATTCAGGTGAGTAAGTTGATCTTTGTACTGTTTGGTATCTTCCAAAGAATCGTTCAGGTTGGCCATTGCTTCGTTAAGACGAGTATAGAAGTTACTCATCGTCTTTAACTGGTCGCTGGTTCCTGAGAAATCTACTTCCTGAAGAGCCTTAAGGGAACCAAGGCTTTTAGACATGGTTTGGAGCTCCGTAAGCATTCCGCTTAATTGCTGCTCGACAACCTGTCCGTTAAGTGCTGGTGGTTGGTCACCGGTTTCACCCGCAGTAAGGGGAGCAATCTTAGAACTGTAGTTATCAAGACCTGGGTATAGTTTCTCCCAGTAATAATCTTTTTCGGGTCCGATGATACCGAGGAAGGCGAAGATGAATGCTTCCACACTCAAACCAATTGTTAACATGGTAGAAGCACCAGGTAAACTTTCCAACTTAAATAAAGCTCCCATCAATACGACAGCCGCACCAAGACCAATAATTAGGTTCTTTAAATACTTAAATCCTTTTGACTTAAGAAAACTCATGTTGAATTACATTTTTAGGTTAGTTAATTGTAAAAGGTCATTTGTTGTTGGTGAAAATTTCCTCAGTATAACGAGGGGCCACCATAAAAGATACAAAATAACGTTTTTCGGAAAATAAAAGTAAAGAGCGAAGCCCTTTGAATAGTTTAGGTTAATTGGTTAATAAAGCAGGGTAGACAAAATAAGACAATTCGATATTCTGGCTACGCCACAAATTTGAAAGGCAAAAATAAGAGAAAGGAAAAGATTATCAAAATGACCTTTTCCTTTCTTTTATTTTTATTTCTTTTTACCACTCATTAGAAGTCATTAATAGATCGTCCAAGGAATGTAAGGACACAACGGAATCCAACATAAGACTTGGTTGTATCTTGGAATTCCCAATGTCTTGTACCAGTTTGGAGGAAAAAATAGACATCTTTCCATGAACCACCTCTAATCACTTTTCGCTGTTGCGCTAAAGGATCATCCTCCGTTGCATCGTAGCGAAGGTCAGGATTCAGGTCATGGATAAAAGAATAAGCATTTTCATCGAACGCGGTAGAAGTCCATTCTGAAACATTTCCAGACATGTTGTATAGTCCGTAATCATTTGGGAAATAGGCATCTGCTTTTACCGTATACAAACCTCCGTCTTCAGGATAATTTCCTCTACCAGGCTTAAAGTTTGCTAACAAGCAACCTTTAGCATTTCTTACGTAATAACCTCCCCAAGGGTAAGGAGCCATATCATGTCCACCTCTTGCGGCATATTCCCATTCATGCTCCGTAGGAAGGCGGAAATCTTCTGATCTAAATCCTTCGGCAGACTCATAAGAATTCCACAATTCGGTCCGCCAATAGGTGAAGGCAGTTGCCATTCGCCAACTCACTCCAACCACAGGATAGTCATCAAAAGCCGGATGGCTGAAATAATTCCTGGTCATTGGCTCATTATAGGAATACGCAAAATCCCGAATCCAGCAAAGCGTATCCGGATAAATATTGACCTTATCCTTTTTGATGAAAGAAGTCCGGTTGGCCTGGCCATATCTATAATCGGCCGCTCGCTGCCAATCATACCATTTATATTCATATTCGAACTTCGTCACGTTAAGTTCTTTTCTTCCGGAGAAACGCTCATCATCCATATAATAGAGATCCTCCAGCATTTCATCCGTCCAGTCGATCGGCTGAAACCAATCAATTCGTTCATCTCCATCTTCCGTCTCATAATAATGTTCAAGGTAAGCATGGGCGATAGAATCCCGAACCCAATAAACGAATTGACGATATTCGTTATTTGTAATTTCGGTATCATCCATGTAAAACCCCTGAATAGAGATCGATTTAGGACGTTGTACGTAAGTTCTGCTGATGTCTTGATCACTAGGACCAATGTGAAGTGTTCCGGAAGGTACGTATACCATTCCGTAAGGGTTAATACCCTTCCAATTGGGACGGTCAAAGACCCCGATTAATTGACCAGATTGACGTGTACCACAAGCTGCAAAAAATGTGATAACTAAGAAGACAAGCGAAAATTTGACTACTTTTTTCATGTTAACACCCGAGTTTTCCTTCGATTTGATTATGCTATTAATAAAGCGATCGTAAATATAGTTCCTTTGAAAAAGAAATCAAAACTAAATAGGAGAATTTAACGATTTCAGATACTGCTGTTTACGATAACGCTTAATGAACGACTAAAAATTTGCTTAAGTATGAAATTTTAAAATTTTAATAAAAAAAACCGTCCAACAATGCATTTTCAACTCGAATCGATTATAAATTACGTGGATTGTAAATAATTTTTGGCAGTTTACCTTTCCCTATGGGTTTATTCAAATTATAATTCACCATAATCTCATGAGAACCAGTACTCACCTGGTTTAAACCAGATATTGTCGCATCATAACCATAGGCCAACGTAAACGATTCATTTAAGCGAATGCCTGCAAAAATAACAATTGCATCCAAAGTATTTGCATTATATCCCCGAATTCCTGCTCCACCAAAGAAATTTTTGTCGTATGACAACATCAGAGCCAATTCGCCCTGGGTTTCTATAAGGTCTGATTTTACAAATACTGTGGGCGTTAATTGAAAATGTTCGCCAAGGATAAAATAATAAGAAGAATTTATAAAAAAATTACTTTCATAATTAAAAGTGACCGTTTCCATTTCTACGGAAGGGCGGTTCAGATGATTCGCTCCGACACCAAATTCAAATCTGCCCGCCCGTAAATAAGCACCGGCCAGAATCGTACTCGCTATCCCGCTCACCCTTGCATTTGGTAATAGATTATCATTGTGAATTAAATTATTTTCTTCGTACTCTCCGCTTGATGTTCGTAATTTATCTCCATCTAAAGAGCGCTGGACGATCCCACCTCCCAGACCAAGAGATAAAGTGGTCTTTTCTCCCAACCTTAAAAAATAATTATAGGACAAGGTTAGATTAAGCGCGTTTTGTGCACCTATGGTCTCATTATCAAAATTTATTCCAATTCCGCCACCCAAAAAATACAACGGTGCATGGATATTCAAATTTTGAGATGCCGGGCTACCGTCCAACCCTACCCATTGTTGGCGGTATACGCCTGTCGCGCTAAGCGATTCATCCATACCTGCATAGGCCGGATTAAAATTATACTTGTTTAGAAAATTTAAACTGTATTGTACTTTCTGCTGTGCCCAGCTAACCGAGCACCATCCTGCTACCATTATGATAATGAGTATATGTAGATACTTATTCATGATTTCAACATATATTTATAGTATAAACTATTTTTTACTTTAATAATTGTTTAAAGGCTTCCAATGTTGTGACGGGACGAAGGCAGGAATAGTCGCGACAAAGATAGATGGTAGCTTTTTCTTGATCATCCGCTGTTTTTCCGGTAAGCAGTGGGTAGTTGTCAGAACTTTCTGCAGCCGCCATTATCACTTTATGCGGAATGTATAGCTGATTGATCGCATCAGCCATGTTAATTGCCTCCTTTCCCACTACCGCCACTTCAGCATAACTATAAATCAGACTAAGTAAGGCCGTTGCCCAATTAGAAAAGGAAGATGGATATTTTTCAAGGCTTTCTACAATAGCTCCTACCATCTGATACCCCCGCTTGCGGTAAGCGTCATTATCCATCAGTATGCCCAATTTAATCAAATTGTGAGCCATTGATGAGTTACCTGAAGGAGTGGCATTATCAAATAGTTCCTTCTTACGAATAACTAAGTCTGTTTGCTGCTGATTGGCATAGAAAAAGAACGGACTATCAGAATCTGAAAATTGATCGATGACATAATTGGTGAAGGTAACAGCTTTTTTGAGGTAGTGCTCATCAAAATCAATCTGATAAAACGCTAGCAAAGCTTCTATAAAAAAAGCATAATCGTCTGCAAAAGCTTCATATTGAGCCTTGCCATCTTTATAGGTATGAAATAATCCAAACCCATCTGGTTTAGCCATTTTATTCAATACAAAATGGATATTTTTCCGGGCTTTTTCTTTGTAATCTTCAGTTCCGAGAGCCTTGTATGCAGTAATATAGGCAGTGGTCATCAAGGCATTCCAGCCGAGAATAATCTTGTCGTCAAGTCCCGGACGCACCCGTTCTGACCTTTTCTCAAGGAGTTTCTTTTTATAACGGTTGAGCTGCCGGGCCCAGTCTTCTGGTTGCAGAGCATGCTCACTGGTAAACGTTTCAACCGACTTAGGCCTCCACAGAATGTTTTTACCTTCCCAGTTGCCTTCGTCAGAAACACCGTAGAATTTCATCAATAAATCAGCTTCTTCTCCTAACACTTTCCTGATTTCATCAGCGTTCCAAACATAGAATTTCCCTTCTTCTCCTTCAGAATCTGCATCTAACGCCGAATAAAAGCCTCCTTCTTTGCTAGTCATTTCGCGTTCGATAAATTCAAGCGTCTCTTCTATGGCGTCCTTAAATAGTTTTTTAGGACTATGTTGATAAACATCCGATAACAATTTGACCAATAACGCATTGTCGTAGAGCATCTTCTCGAAATGAGGGATCAGCCAGGCGTTATCAGTAGCATACCGGGCAAACCCTCCTCCGATTTGATCGTAGATACCTCCTCTGATCATTTTCTCTAACGAAAAGTGTACATGATTAAGCGCTTCTTCCTCTTTGGTGTAATAGGCATACATCAGCAAATAATCTAGCCCCATCGTTCCCGGAAATTTAGGGGCACCCCCAAAACCGCCATGCTCGCGATCGAAATGCCCATTCATGCGCCCAAATATTTCATTTGCCAGAGCCTCATTAAATTTAGCACCGGCATTTTCCACCGTTATAGCCGCATCTGTAAACCGCTCGTCCCCATTTTCCAGCAGCTCCATTAGTCGATCCGCCTGTTTTTCAACCACGGTACGCTTCGTCCGGAAGGTATGTACCATATGTTTGAGTACCTGCAACCAAGATGGACGGTTGTGGTATGGCTGAGGAGGGAAGTAAGTACCTCCGTAAAAAGGTCTTTTATCGGGCGTCAGAAAGCAATTCAATGGCCAGCCGCCAGCCCCACCGGAAAGATACTGCACTGCTTCCATATAAATTTGATCCACATCAGGCCTTTCCTCTCGATCTACTTTGATGTTTACAAAGTTTTTATTCATGAATTCTGCAATTTCCGGATCTTCAAAAGACTCTCGCTCCATAACATGACACCAATGGCAGGTGGAGTAGCCAATGCTCACCAAAATGGGTTTATCTTCTTTTACTGCTTTTTCAAAAGCCTCTTCCTTCCAGGCAAACCATTCTACCGGATTATGTGCATGTTGAAGTAAGTAAGGACTGGATTCGTGGATTAGGTGATTCATTTTTTTAGCTTTTGTATTGGATTTGGGTGAAGTATGAAATATGAAATATGAAATATGAAGTATTAAGTATGAAGTATTAAGTATGAAATATGAAGTATGAAATATGAAATATGAAATATGAAGTATGAAGTATTAAGTATGAAATATGAAGCATTAAGTATGAAGTATTAAGTATGAAATATGAAATATGAAGTATTAAAATTATTTTCATTGCTCATTGTTCATTGTTCATTGCTCATTGCACATTGCAAATTGCACATTGCTCATGGCTCATTGCTCATTGTTAACCGCAATCCGTCGTATGCCAATTCTACGTTTTGGGGTAATTTTTTGTTCACTTTGTCATAGAGGCCCATTCGATGGCTGACATGGGTTAGATAGGTTTTATCGGGTTTAATTTGATCGATCAGTTGGAGGGCTTCATCAAGGTTGAGGTGTGAATAGTGTGGTTTTTGGTGTAGTGCGTTCAGGACCAGAATTTTGGTACCTTTTACCTTTTCCAATTCTTCTTGAGTAATGGTTTTTGCGTCGGTGATGTAGGTAAAATCGCCGAATCGGAAACCCAGTACGGGTAGCTTACCATGGAGTACTTCAATAGGCTGAAGGTTTAAGGTACCTATGGAAAAGGGGGTTTCTTTAGAAATGGTATGCAAGTTATAGCCGGGGGCACCAGGATAGGGGTTCTCTTCAAAAGCATAGGAGAAGCGCTCTTTTATACTATCCTGAACAATCTCGGTAGCATAGAGCGCCATTTTCTTTCGTTGCCTGAAATTAAAAGGCCGGACGTCATCAAGACCGATAATATGATCATTGTGCTCGTGTGTAATAACGATGGCATCGAGATCAACGATTCCTTCACGGAGCATCTGTTGCCGGAAGTCAGGCCCGGCGTCAACAACAATAGCGGTATCCTTATCGGCCACGTGAATAGCGCACCTTAATCGTTTATCTTTCGGATTAGATGATTGGCATACTTCGCATGGGCAACCAATAACAGGGACGCCCTGAGATGTTCCGGTGCCGAGAATGGTGATTTGCAAGCCTTATTGATTTTCTTTTTGCAATCCTACTAATTCTTTTTTTGTAAGCTGAACAAAAAACTTGAGATCTTTGGCGGGAAGTTGATCAACATCGACAATGATATCGTTAAGTATTTCCAGGAAGCAATTGATACGAGCCTCCGTATCATAAAACTTATTGATCACAACAACTTTGGAATCCTTCACTATACAGTAGCCAGAATTAAAATTCCCCTTTTCATAACGGATCACGTACCCAAGTTCATTGAATAAGGATTCCATTTTTTTCAGCGTATGTGTTGTATATTTGAACATGTAATAATTCTTATTGTAATTAATTAGTGTACTTTATCTTGGGTCTTAATAATTAAAAACTATTTTTTCTGTTTAGTAATTTTAGATTTCGAAGATAAAAATAGAATATTTGTGGATTAAACTATTTTTTAAAATTCATTCAAATGTATAAACTAACCACGTTACTAGCTTTTTTGTTGACGTTTTTTGCCATTAATGCATTAATAGCACAGGAAAACCGTTTCGGCGCGGGTGTTGTTGTGGGCGTAAATGCCTCTCAGATTACCGGAGACAAGACCGGAGGATACAACAAAATAGGCATTCAGGCTGGATTAAGAGGGGTAGCTTTTATTAGTGAAAAGTTTGATTTAAGTACGGAGCTGCTTTTTAGCCAGCGTGGCAGCCGTTCGGAGAAAAACAACCCTCGTTTTGCATTTGGTGCGGGCGTTATTCAGTTGAATTATATTGAAGTTCCGGTCTTGGCTAATTATAAAGACTGGCTAGATCCGGAGGGAGAATATTACAAGATCAACTTTTTGGCCGGTTTGTCTTATGGTCGACTAATCAGTGCTTCCACTAACAGGGAGTCTTCCCACACCGGGGAAGAAGACAATTTTGCAAAGAATGACATCAGCTTTATGGCAGGTGTCACGTTTTATGCCACCAAAAACATTGGTATTACGGGCCGGTTTACACGGTCTATCAATTTGTTATACGACAACCGGGATGAGGGGAATCAATCCGGCTTTAACTCGCTTCGAGGATATTTGATTACGCTCCAAGGGGTGTATATGTTTTAGGAAGATAGGAGAGTAGGAAATTGGGAAAGAAGGAGAGTAGGAAATTTGGAAAAGGGGGAAGATGGAAATTTGGAAATTTGGAAATTAGGAAATTAGGAAATTTGGAAAAGGGGGAAGATGGAAATTTGGAAATTTGGAAAAGGGGAAGAAGGGAATTGGGAAAGAAGGAGAGTAGGAAATTTGGAAAAGGGGAAGAAGGGAATTGGGAAAGAAGGAGAGTAGGAAATTTGGAAAAGGGGGAAGAAGGGAATTGGGAAAGAAGGAGTGGAACTAGTGAAACATAATTATGGTTAAGAATCAAATTTTAATTATGCGAACAACAATACTTGTATGTATTTCCGTATTTTTATTTGTAGCTGCTTGTAGATCTGGTTCATCAGAAGGAGCATCGGAGAAGGACGTTCAGGCTACTCCGCAGCAGGAATCTGAAGCAACCATCCTACCGAGCCTTCCAATCGAAAAGGCTGAATTGTTATTCAATGAGTGTGATTATATTGATTTCATTTTTAATGATCTTCCTGTCAGTATATCTCAAAATGAGCGATCAAGCATCCAACAAATGATTGGCTTTATTTCGACAACTCCGGCCACAATCAAACCGGAGTGCAGCCCTTCAGCCAACGTTTTTTTCCAAAAGGATGGAGAAGACCTGATAAGGGCCACTTTTTATTTTGACAGTGGTTGCTATGCGTTTATTTTCTTTGAGAACGGAAAACCCCAATATGGTAATTTAATCACTGATGAAGGATACAATTACTTTCAGAAAATTTTGAAGGGG
>CAZHOV010000096.1:0-21874 GCA_964534315.1 uncultured Saprospiraceae bacterium
CCCAGGGAAGCGCTGGAGTAATCACCATCCTCGCGGCTGGCATCCACCAGTTGGCCATCTTGCAAGTCGAGCGCAACGGAAAGGCGACACGCGAAATCCGATGAAACCTGTGGTAGGAAAACATTCGGTAATTATCTTATGTTAGTAAGACTTTTGGTGCCCTGCACCAATCTTTTGAATGTTTTGAAGCTTACTCGCTTTTACAGCAGCCCGCGATACTAATCGTAACGTGAAGGTCTTTTATCTTTTTGACGCTCCCGGCTCTCTCCAGAGTAGTGAGAAAATGATTTGTTCGTTCCCGATTCCCTACTTGCTCCAGGGGAGCAAGAGATTGGTAGTGTTTAAACAGCCCCGAATTATGAATGCTCCAGAGGAGCTTAATCTTTTTACAATGGATTCCCAAACACGCACCTGCCGCCTATGTAAAACACCTATTGTCGGAAGAGTAGACAAAATCTTTTGTTCCAATGCCTACAAAAATGAATACCATGTCCGACTTCGACGGGCTACTACTAAAGCTGTCAAAGAAACGGACAACATCCTGCACCGGAATCGGTCCATCCTGCTTGAGGTAATGGGGAAAAAAGATAATACGATTCAACAATTCAACACTTCAACAATTCAACAATTCAACACTATCTGACCCTACTTCCCCCCCAAAATGGCGAAGCCCGGCCACTCCTCAGTAGCCAGGCTTCTTGTTGAAAAACTGCAAACCTGTAAGCCGGATTCTGTTTCCCTTTCGGGATCTCTATCATTTATCTAGGCCGGCCATTACTGACCGGCTCTATCTGCCTACCCTTCCCGGCTATTCAACGAATAATTAGGCGGGCAACCTAACGCTTTTCAGAACCGGGATATACATGGCATTTCAACCCGCAAGGTTTATCCAAAGAGTTGTTACCAACTCAGCGCGTGCGCTCTTACCACACGTTTTCACCCTTACCGCTGAAGGACAAACGCCTTCAGGGCGGTATCTTTTCTGTGACACTTGCTGTCTGTTCCGGATTACTCCGGAACAGCCCATCCGTTAGATGGTGCGGCGCCCTACGTTGTCCGGACTTTCCTCATCCACCCCTTAGGTGGCCGCGATAGAGCAGTTTGCAGCTTGTAAAGTTAGTATTTTTTGTACATTTGTTTTTATGACCAAGCGGCACTTTTTTTCATTATTTATCACCCTCGTATTGTTCGGGCTGGCCTTTACGCTGCAGAACCAGTGGAAGGACAAAGCTCCGTTGCGCCAATATACCCGTACCATTGAAGATTATCTTCAAAAGAATGAAGCGGAGGTAGCGAACCTGGTTAACGACCAGACCTTTATCCAATCGCGCTTAGGTCTTAAATTTCCAAGTCTCAAAAATGATACGTTCTTTTCTGTCGAAGAGATCGAGCAATTAGAAAACAAACCCTTTACCATCGCCTTTTACCGTAATGACTCGCTCATTTACTGGAATAATAATCAAATACTACCTCCTGAATCATTACTACAAGAACCCCTTCAGGATAGTTCCTACTTTCGGGAGCTCCAAAATGGAAAATACTACGTGCGGGTGAAAAGCGGGTACGATACTCAGGCCGGTTATTATCAAATTTTTGGTTTCGTCCCGCTAAGGTATAAATACGAGTTGGAAAGCGAATACCTGGCCAACCGTTTTCCGGCCGGTAAAATGATCCCCAAAACCGTTAAACTGACGGACATTCCTACAAAAAATGCTATCCATCGAAACAATGGCAGTACCCTTTGTTATCTGGAAGGAAACCCCTCTTTTATTAAAGATCCTACCCGCCAAATATGGCTACTTATCGCTTTTTTTAGCGGCTTCATCGCATTAGTCTATTTCCTCAATAGCCTTGCCCAGTTTATCGCCCAAAAGAACAGACCCTGGATGGGGGCTACTTTCTTACTAGGCGCTGTCTTCTTCATCCGCTTCCTGACCCTCATCTTTAATTTCTCTGGCCAATTTGACGAACTTGCACTCTTTACTACACACTTCGATATCCCTTTTAACCGGACACTGGGAGATTTCCTGATCAATATTCTCCTGCTCTTCTGGATCATGTTCTTCCTGCATGGCTCCTTTCCGGATAAACCGCTGAAGAAACGGCCCGCCCCAATTCGGTATGGTATTACTTTCGTCAATTTCTTTTCGATCATTATCGGATTACTTTTTGTTTCTTCCGTCATCAAAAGCCTTGTTATCAATACCGATATTTCTTTTGACTATCAAAATGTTTTTGACCTAGATACCTATTCCCTCTTGGTCATCATGGGGATCATCATACTCTATCTGGCAATTTTCCTCTTTGGGCATCGCATGATGCTGGCAATTCTCAAAACCGGGGTCTCCCAGTTGAGCAGGTGGATACTCCTACTGCTGGCTACTGCAATAGCTTACCCCATCGCTTTTTTCTTTCTTGATCTACCTTTGTCAACTGAAATCGCTTTATTATTGGTGTTTGCCGTAGCTGCCATTTTCAACATCTTTATCGACAGCAGTCACCTCAACTTTATGTGGCTGATCATTTGGCTGATCATTCTTTCACTTCTTCCCGCTTTTCAACTTTTTCAGTATAATGCTTATAAAGACGGATTGATTCGGCTGGACTACGCCAAGAAATTAGCCGATCTGCGCGATCCCTATGCCGAAGAAGCTATACACGAATTTTTAAAACGCATCAAATCAAACCCTGCGATATCCGGTATCGTCGATAAATCTATCGACGAATTAATTGACGATGACAGCCTCGGCAGAAAGATCAATAGCCTCTTTACACAAAACAGTTACCTTCAATTTAATTACAATTATAATTTTTACGCCTTCCACGAGAACGACGAAAAAGCGATGACGGGACAGGTGACGGATTTTGTCCCCCTACATCTTCAATTCACCAAAGTTGAACATACAGACTATCCTAAAGTACAGTTTGGTAATGATCAACGAAACCGTCCTATCTATAGGGCTGAAGTGGAGATCCCGGTATTTAGTCCTAAACTACTACTTTTTGAATTCCGTCGAAACCGGCGTGAACAATCAAAGGTATATACCGAATTACTGGTTGATAAACCCTACCGTAAATTAAAGCAACTAGGCAATTACGACTTTGCCATTTATAACAAAGATGGACGGTTGATCGATAACGAAGGAGCTTTCCTGGCAGAACTCACCCTCGAGCCTCCCCCTCCCGGCACCCACCGGATCTTTAGCCAGCAGCGGTTTTCTTACTTAATCTATCATGCTCCGAATGGAAATATCGTAGTACTGGGCAAACTAAAAGAAACGTTGATGAAAGCAGTATCCCTGTTTTCCTTTATTCTTGGCATCCTGGTCATTATCATTCTGCTTTTTGCTTCTATCAATACCCTTGTAAAAGTGCTTCCCAACACCTTGAATCTGTCGCTCACCGGAAGGCCCTCGCTGCGCCGGCGAATACAACTCACCGTTGTCACCCTGACAGTGGTTTTCTTTATATTTATCGGCTTTATTACCGTCCGCTTTTTCCAGGATTCTTCCGATGAATACCACGACGACCGGCTCAGCAGAAAAACAAAATCCATACTTACGGATGCTGAACATGAACTCGAACTCATGACGCCTACGACTGACAGTAGCATTACTGACTATGCCCGCCTGGTCGATCCGCTCTCCAGAATACACCGGATGGACATCAATTTCTATGACCTCACCGGCAAACTGGTTCGCTCTTCAGAAGAAGACCTTTTTAGGAATGGAGTGGTCGCTCCCCAAATTAGTCCGGTAGCTTTCTACGAGCTCTCCAAGCAAAATTACATCAGTGTCTCTGCTGATGAAAAAATCGGTAGTTTAAAATACAAAACAGCTTATGTACCTCTAAAACTCAGAGAGGGACGAAAAGGGAAAACGATCGCCTATCTGGGGCTTTCATACTATTCTAAACAACGCCAACTCAAACGAGACGTCAGTGAATTTATGGGTACGCTGCTCAACGTTTATGTATTTCTACTACTCATAGCTGCAGGAATTTCACTATTTGTGGCCAACTCCATCACCCGGGGAGTCACCAAGATCGGTGAAAAACTCCGGGAGTTTAAACTGGGTAGCCGAAACGAACCGCTCGAATGGAAAGGGAAAGATGAATTAGGAGAGCTTATCGATGAATACAACAAACTGATTAAAAAACTGGAAGAAAGTGCTGATAAGCTGGCACAATCTGAGCGGGAAGTCGCTTGGAGAGAAATGGCCAAGCAGGTGGCTCACGAAATTAAAAACCCATTAACGCCCATGAAACTAAGCATCCAGTATCTACTTCACGCCTACAACTCTGACCCCGACAATATCGATAATCTACTCAAACGAGTAACGACGACCCTTACTGAACAAATCGAAAACCTCTCTCAGATCGCTTCTGAATTTTCGACCTTTGCCAAGATGCCTCGTCCTGAAAATCAAAAGGTCTTATTAAATCACCTGGTCGAGTCCGTCTACGATCTTTTCCACGAAAGTGAAGAAATGGATATCATCCTGGATACCCCCGAAGAAGCTATATTTGTTTATGCCGATAAGAATCAGGTCATTAGCGTTTTGAATAACCTGGTAAAAAACGCGATTCAGGCCATTCCGGATAACCGCAAAGGACATATTCAAATGAACCTTAGCAGAGTACACAAAACAGCTATCGTCGAAGTGAAAGACAACGGTACCGGAATACCCGATGATATGCAAGAAAAGGTATTCGTTCCCAACTTTACCACCAAATCCTCCGGTACGGGGCTGGGGCTCGCCATTGCCAAAAACATCATCGAATCCGCCAATGGCACGATCTACTTCAAAACAGAAGCCGATGTAGGTACTTCCTTTTTTATTGAACTGCCCATTATCGACATCCGCGTCAATACCAACCCGGAGAATATCCGGAGCCTCGGCTAGAAAAAGAGAAAGCCTAGAAGAAAGGTCAGAGCCAATGAAACCCCTAATGTAAACCAGTAAAATACGAAGAAGATGATGCTCTTAACAAGGGTCTTAAACCAACTTTGACTGTATACCCGCTTCTGAGCAATTAGTATGTAAATGATCAGCCAAACTACTCCAAAAACAATAATCAGCCACCATAACGGATCCTCCAACTTGAGGATCACCTCGCCAAATGCCAGATAAAAAGCGGTTAGTAAGAATGCAAAGGTGTGGATATGAAAGAAAAATACCAGATGCTCAATAAAATAATAACGCCGCCGTATATACAGTAGCTTGAATAACAGCGCCAACAAAGGAATCATAAAAAAAGCAGTCCACAAGATCATTCCAAAAGAAAACCGGATGAAGTTCTTCATATCTTTAAAAAACTTCATGATTTGCTTGATGACAACCTGATTTACCAGCCCCTTAATTTCATATTTCTCAATGATTTCATCTGGCGTAAGCTCAATAATATCCGATTTTAAAAACCGCATAACGCTAGAATCTGGCTGCTCTTCATTTAAACCAATAGTGAGGAAACCAATACTTATAGGCATAACGCTATCCGTATAAACTTCGTAAGTAGAATAATCGAACCTGGATTCCAGCGTGTCAAACACAGGAGCAATCACGTTAGAGTCAAAAATAGCAAAGGTTTCAGCTTTTGCTTTTTGATAATCTTCAGTTACTGCCTTTTGATGGTATTCTTCCTTGTATTCCTCGTAAAAATTATCATCTATCTCTTCATAATGAATCGAGAAGTTGATAGCAGCGATCAAAACAAGGGTAGAGAGGAAGAAGATGCGGATAGGCTTAATATAGGTCTTATGCCGACCCTTGAAATACTCTATGGTCAATTTCCCCGGAATGAATAAATCTCTTAGCGTAGGAAAAATGGCAAACTCCAGATTTAAGAAATTCTGAAAGAAATCGGAAAACATATCCTTCAGAGAAATCAGCCCGGTCGTATATTTCTGTCCGCAACTGGAGCAGTACCGGGCATCATCTGGTATCAGATGCCCACAATTCAGGCAGGATTTATAGGTTTGATCTTCTGTTGGTTCCATTTGTATGGAAATATACAAAAGATATTATATAATGATCATTTTTTTAAGATCAACCCATCATCTCCTATCGACAAAGGGGTATCCGGGAAGTCTGCACGAGTTAGTTCTTGCAGTTTCTTCAAGGCTCTTTTTTGAGGATCAATTTTAGGACCATGCGTCTTTTGTTGGTAAACGGAGGTAACCTCAGCATGGGTAAACCCTCCGAATTCATCAACATACACTTTGATCATAGGCGCAATACCGGCTGCTCCCCGCAGATTAAATCTTCCATAAGTACAGAAATTGCCTAAACTGTAGGAAATAAAGCGATTTTGATAGAGTTCGACGGCTCTGGTCACATGAGGGCCATGCCCAAAAACGATATCCGCTCCTGCATCAATCACGGCATGGGCAAATTCATGAACATCACCCCGATTCTCACCATAATAGGTTTCGGTGCGTTTAGATACATGTTGGTTGGAAGCGCCTTCAGCACCTCCGTGAAAAGAGACGATAATAATATCGCATTTTTCGTCTAATGCTTTGACGATACGGGTAGCCACAGGAATATTTCGCACATCGCATGTTCCCCAGTTGGGGGCGAAAGCGCAAAATCCAAACTTTTTACCGTTTCGTTCGATCACCGTATACTCATCGGATCCAGCGATCCCAGCAAAATGAATTCCGTTTTCATTGAGTACTGATTTAGTCTTTTCTCTTCCTACCTTGCCGAAATCACCGGAGTGATTATTGGCGATACTCAACAGGTCGAAGCCTGAATTCACATAATGCGCCACATAACTGGCTGGCGACCGGAACACATAACACAGATTGGGATTATTACAACGCTTGGCGATTCCGCCCTCGTCAAACAAAGCACCTTCCAGATTACCAAAAGTAACATCCGCATCGACTAGTAAGCCTTGAACATCAGCCAGTAAGTCTTTTCCACCATTAGGTGGCAGATAAGATTTGGACGGGTAATTGGTGCCCAGCATCATATCGCCTACCCCGATAACAGAAAAGAGCGAAACGTCGGTGGTGGTTTCTTCTTCCGCTACCATAGTATCTGTTGGGGGAACCGTATCTAAGACAGCATCAGAAGAAGACAAATCCGTAGTTGAACTTCCGGCATTGCCGGTGCAAAAAATTCCAATAAACAAAAATAGACCTCCGATGGGGAGGCCTATTGCTAATTTCTTAATCATTATAAAAAAGTATTTTTAATCAAACGATTGATTTGGTGTTTCGGCCATTTCTACCAGGATTTGATACTCTTCGGGAGTCAATTTATCGAGGCAGTAATGCATTGGATTAATGGCTTTACCATTGAGTCTTACTTCGTAGTGCAAGTGCGGTGCGGTTGACCGTCCTGTACTCCCTACCAGGCCAATTTGCTGGCCCTTCTTAACAGCTTGCCCTTTCTTCACTTCGATCTTACTCATGTGCGCATAAAGCGTTTTATATCCGTAACCATGATCGATCACTACATGGTAACCATATCCCGTCCTTTTATACGTTACTTCTACAATTTTCCCGTCTCCGGTAGCATAAATAGGAGTTCCAAGTGGAGCGGTAAAGTCGATTCCTTTGTGCATGCGCCCGACCTTGGTGAATGGGTCTATTCTACGGCCAAAACCAGACAATAAACGAATGTTACGCTTGAGTTTATCACTTCGAACCGGCTTAACAGAAGGAATAGATGCAAGCATTTTCTCCCGGTCCATAGCCAAAGAAGTGATGGTATCTAGCGATGTAGACTGGACGGCTAGTTGCCGTTTTAACATATCCATCCGTTCCTGCGTCTGCTTTAATAAATCGCCGGAAGATTCGAAATTGGTAATATCCCCAAAGGGATCATGTCCACCAACACCACCTCTCCAAAGTGATTCATCTACCGGCTCCATACCGAACATGAGTCGATGAACGTTGGCGTCTCTCTCCTGGATATTACTTATAACTTTCTCCATGTTAACCATTTCCTGGTTCAACAAGGAGTACTTATCCTTCATTTGAGAAAGTTCTCGTTGTAAGACCTTTTCTTTAGGTGAAGGAAAATAAGTAAATGCAATCGAAATCAGGATAAAAGCGGCTACCACTACCGCGCAAAAAAATCCGAGCACCCTAAAAATCTTAATCCTTATTGGCTCTACGATCTTTTCGTAGCGAAGGGTTTGTTTATTATAAATAAACTTTTCTTTCGTCATACATTTAATATTGTTACTCAATATTTTAGCTAATTGGCTCATTA
Organism: uncultured Saprospiraceae bacterium; assembly: GCA_964534315.1. Lineage (GTDB taxonomy): Bacteria > Bacteroidota > Bacteroidia > Chitinophagales > Saprospiraceae > CAZHOV01. The sequence goes on from CAZHOV010000096.1 coordinate 8,229, forward strand.
GAGCGCACATAGCTATGGTTCTCATTAGAACCGGAAATCAAAATTACTTCCCTATTTTAGATTTTGAAAGTATTTAACACTTTTTTTTTCAACAGTTCGTCTGTTTCCTCAACATTTGAGACAACAAGTGTAATCAATTTAGTGACAAAAAAAAGATTCAACACCAAAAAAGATGAGCTTTTAAGCTTTATCATCTGTCCCCCGGATGAAACTTTAAACAACTCTATAATAGGACCTCCTCAAGTTCACCAGTAATTGATTTATTCTGTCATGATCAGGCTTTTCTTGTAGCTTACTTTCCTGGTAAACCAGCTCAACCCGATCCATTTTTTCCTCTGCTTTCCGGATTAGTTCTTCATAACTCCATTCTCCCTTTCTTATTGCCAATAACTCTTCTCTGTTCGGTCTTTTTACTAAGATCTTTCCATTCTTTAAAATTTCTACGGCCATATCCAGCAGTCGAAAGGTAGGCATCATATTTTTTGAATCATAATTCTTTCCTTTTCCAATAGTTGTCTGATACCGGTCTTCATTCCGGTTCTCCACCCAAGCCCAATAAGCTTTATAATCTTTACAATATTTGATATATCCATCTTTATTGAAGTACAAAAATCCTACCGGTTTTCACCTTTCGGAATACTGCTTAACAAAACTGTCGTTGCATTGTTTTTGCGCAGAATACCTTTATAACCAAAATTATCGTCGCTATCATAGTGAATGCCATATACATTTTTAACATGCGAAATGTTCACCAAGCCAAACTTTTCCTGCTTAAAGCCATTGATTTTCAACCACTTTTTCAAGCTTATCAAACCCTGCCCAAATAATGCGTAACAGAAATCCAGAATCGTCTTCTTCTCTTTATCAACCGGATTTACGCTTTTTTTCAATTCTTCAATAGTCATAAGATGTTTTTATAAAAAGTATTTTAATCAGTATTAACGTAGTGACCACCAGCCCGATGAAATTCTCAACTCCTAAAGTTCCACAAATTTAAATGTTCCTTTATCTTTGCCCTGAATTTTATTAAGGCGTCAAGGCGTCAAGGCGTCAAGGCGTCAAGGCGTCAAGGCGTCAAGGCGTTTCATTATTAATTATTAATTATTAATTACTAATTGCCCATTGCATTGCTAATTGAAAAAACATGACCTCTACTGAAATCAGAAAAAAGTTTTTAGAATTCTTCGAATCCAAGCAGCACAAGATTGTACCTTCTGCTCCTATTGTCAACAAGGACGACCCTACCCTTATGTTTACCAACGCGGGGATGAATCAGTTTAAAGACTTTTTTCTGGGAGACCAGGAATCTAAATATCCGCGTATTGCCGATACGCAAAAATGCCTCCGGGTGTCGGGAAAACATAACGACCTGGAAGAAGTGGGCATCGACAGTTACCATCATACCATGTTTGAAATGTTGGGTAACTGGTCGATCGGTGATTACTTCAAAAAGGAAGCCATCGGCTGGGCTTGGGAATTATTAACGGAAGTGTATGGCATCGATAAAGATATCCTTTATGTTACCATCTTTGAAGGAGATAAAAAAGACGGACTAGAACCGGACGAAGAGGCCTTCGAAATATGGAAGCAATTTGTGCCGGAAGATCGCATTCTCCGATTTGATAAGAAAGATAACTTCTGGGAAATGGGGGATACGGGACCTTGTGGGCCGTGCTCTGAGATCCATGTCGACCTGCGGAGCGATGAGGAAAAAGCTAAAGTGGATGCACGCACCCTGGTCAATGCCGACGACCCGATGGTAGTCGAAATCTGGAACCTCGTATTTATCCAGTTTAATCGAAAAGCAGATAGCTCTCTGGAAGAATTGCCGGCTAAACACATTGATACAGGTATGGGATTTGAGCGCCTATGCATGGTTTTACAAGGAAAAACGTCTAATTACGATACAGATGTTTTTACGCCTGTAATCCATCAAATTGAAAAAGCAAGCGGCATTAAATACACCTTTAGCTATGATCTCAAGGATAAGTCCGATATCGCCATGCGCGTCATTTCCGATCATACCAGAGCAGTAGCCTTCGCTATTGCCGACGGGCAACTTCCCAGCAATACCGGGGCTGGCTACGTCATTCGCCGGATCTTGAGAAGAGCAGTCCGCTACTATTTCTCCTTCCTCAACATGAAGGAGCCTTTCTTATATTCGCTTATTCCACTGTTGGCCGATTATTTCAAAGAAACCTTCCCGGAACTCGATGCTCAGCGTGATCAAGTCGCCAAAGTAATTCAGGCGGAAGAAAAAACCTTCTTACATACACTGGAAAATGGCTTGAAACGCTTCGAAAGCCTGGAAATTTCAAGTAACTCCATCAATGGAGAGGATGCTTTTGAATTGTACGACACTTATGGGTTCCCAATCGACCTTACCCGGCTGATCGCTTCGGAGAAAGGTTATGACATTGATGAAAAAGGGTTTGAAAAAGCACTGGAAGCGCAGAAAAACCGCTCCCGCCAAGATGCAAAAAAGGAGGTGGACGACTGGGTGGTGCTTAAAAGCGATCCAACGGTTACGTTTGTCGGATATGATGAGTTCGTAGTGCCCGATACGCAGGTAGTCAAATACCGCTCCGTTACCGTCAAGGATAAAGAACAATTTCAGATCGTTTTGGATAAGACGCCTTTTTATGCAGAAAGCGGCGGACAGCGAGGCGACACAGGGTTGCTATGGTTTGGTGAAGAAAAAATTCCGGTAATCGACACTCAAAAGGAAAATGAACTGATCATTCATATTGTCAAAAAACTGCCTTCCAAAATAGAAGGAACAGTTAAAGCGGAAGTCAATAAATCGAGCCGGGCTGCCACTTCTAAGAACCACTCGGCCACGCACCTGATGCATGCAGCTTTGCATGAAATTCTGGGAGAGCACGCTCTTCAGAAGGGTCAGGATGTAGACAAAGGAAGATTGCGCTTTGACTTTTCCCATTTTCAAAAAATGAGTGAAGAGGAGATTAACAGCGTGGAGCAGATTGTGAACACCAAAATCCGGGAAAATATACCGCTTGAAGAAGCCCGTGATATTCCGATCGAGGAAGCCAAAGCAGCAGGGGCCTTAATGCTTTTCGGCGAGAAATATGGCGAGCTAGTCCGCATGATCACATTCGACCCCAACTTCTCCAGAGAATTATGCGGAGGAACACACGTCAATGCGACCGGGGAGATTGGACTGTTCAAGATAGTCTCTGAAAGTGCCGTTGCTGCCGGTATCCGCAGAATCGAAGCCGTCACCGCTGACCATGCTGAAAAATTCATCAACCAGCAACTGGAAGAATTGCAGGAAGTTCGTCAATTATTTAAAAACCCTCAGAATGTAATCAAGCAGATAACAGACCTGCAAGAGGAAAATAAAGCGCTAAAAAAAGAGATTGAACAACTGCTCGCCGCCCAGGCCGCAGGACTAAAAGACCAGCTAAAAGGAAGAGTCGAAGAAATGAACGGCCTCCATTTCCTCGCCGCTCAAGTCAATCTCGGCGATTCCAACGCGATTAAAAATATGGCTTATCAGCTGGAAAAAGAATTGGGCAACGCCGTTATTGTGTTTGGTATGGAAATCAAAGGCAAACCCCAACTCATGATCGTTATCAGCAAAAACCTCACCGAGGAAAAATCCCTCCACGCCGGCAACATGATCCGCGAACTCGCCAAAGAGATCAAAGGCGGCGGTGGTGGACAACCTTTTTTCGCAACAGCCGGAGGCAAGGACTCCACTGGCATACCCGCAGCCCTTACGAAGGCCAGGAAAGTTGTATCTGCTACAGCAGAATAAAAAAGAGGGTCGGCCTAATGGTACGAAGGTAGAAGGGGGAGACAAATTTAACCTACCCCCCTTAACCTCGATCCCTGGACACCTAGATCCCTTGACACCCGGATACCTGGAAACCTCGATACCCGGACACCTCGATCCCTGGACACCCGGATACCTGGAAACCTCGATACCCGGACACCTCGATACCTTGACACCCGGATACCTGGAAACCTTGACACCCGGATACCTGGACACCTCGATCCCTGGACACCTCGATACCCGGACACCTCGATACCTTGACACCTCGATACCCGGACACCCGGATACCCGGACACCCTATTCTCCTACCCGCTCAACGGTTCGGCTACTGATTACATCGCCGAAAAACAGGGCATTCATAAACAACTTATTGGTACCAAACCAGAAAGCTCTGAAATTGGGGTTATCCACTATGCAAATTACTTTACCGCTCCCCGTTCCGCAAACAAAAGCGGCCGCTGCTCCGCCCAGCACAGCCTCGTTTTCAGCAGACATATAGCCGCTCAATAAAGGGCGATCTGAATAAATAATGGGCGTAGCATAGTTATTTTTGGTGACTTCTATTGCCATAGTACCTTTTTTAAAGAGGGGTATAATTGACCGCTCATAGCCATAGCATAACGGATGTGAACGATCCATTTGCCCCTCCACGATAGCACCGCCAACTACCCGGGCACCCGAGTCGTTACGCTGCTTGATGTAAGGCCTGCGCCCATTTCCATTATCGTTTCGAGTAGCGCGCTTCGTCTCAAAATTGGCCAGCCCGCTGTTCCGCATCCAATTTAACGCCTCTCGCATACCAATCAATACGCCTCCGCTGCGCACCCAATCTCTTAATGCAGCAGTTCCGTTACTGCCCATACTATTATAATAGCCACTGACCAAGATTATTCGATTGTAGTCTTTCAAATCGACCCGGCTCATTTGGTCAACATCCACCATTGTCAGACGCATGTTAAACCGTTGATCCAGCAGATGCCAAACCTCCCCCGCATCATAGCTTCTTACCCCGCTACCCACCACCATCAGTACATTCAAATTTTCTAATGTCCTGAAGCTGGAACTCCCCAGATCAATTCCTTCGGGGGTCAACCCGCTGTTTATTGCATATACATCGAGCCCTTGTTCCTTTACTAATTCTTCCAAATACTCCTTTACTTCTGGCTGACCAGGCACGAATACCGTTCCGTAAGAAAAACTTTTGATTCTTCCATCAACAGGAACTTGAAGTGGTTTAGTAGCCACTTTCGCTCTGTACCCCGCTTCTAAAATCTGATTTAATAACTTAGGGGCGTAGTAGTCCTTCCACTCAAACAGATAGCCATAGCTTCCATTTCCAATAATACTTCTTTCCCTTTCCTGTCGCTTATCCACCTTTTCCCCTAATAAGGACGAATCATAAACTCTAGCACCCAGATCGCTGTATTGTAGATTAAAAGCCAAGGGTAACGTCCAGGTAGAAACGTCGTAGAATAAGCTATCCGTAAATGAGGTCCGCGTTTCAAACATCCCTTTTATCAAGCGATATTGGGGCTGATCAAGGGGAATGATATAACTGTTAGTTGCTTCAAAATTATTGGTTGTAGTGCTCATTTTTTTGCTTAACCGGAACACCGAAATATCATGATGAGACAATAAATCCAAAAAATGCTCTAATCTACCCTGGTCCCCGTTGGCATTAAAAACATAAGCTTTCACTGCATCTTTTTTGGCCTCATCGAAAGCTAGTTCGAAGAACTTTTTTTGATAGTTTAGCAACTTTTCTCTCATCTCATGAGCCGCCTTCAGCGTCGAAAAAGAAGTCGTCACCTGATTACGAATGGTAAATGGGAAACTCAAGGGACCATTAATACTCTCCTGCAGGTGTCCTCTCGAACTAGCCTGCTCGAATAAGATCCCGATACATCCGTTTGCATCCGGATAGGTAGACCCCTTCCCATAGTAATAATCGTCAAAGCTTTCTTCTGTATAATAGAGCGATCCTATTTCATCCAGCGCTTTTGCGTGATATTTTGCGATCTCAAACGTCAAGTCTTGGTTCTCCGGAGGTGTCAGGGGATTGGTTCTCGATTGGACGCCAGGCATGAAGAAGTAGGTAGAGTTGGTACCCATCTCATGATGATCGGTCAGTAAGTTGGGCTTCCAGGATTGAAAGAGTTGGATACGTCCTCTGCTTTCGGGGTGTTGGACCAATAGCCAATCGCGATTGAGATCGAACCAATAGTGATTGGTTCGTCCGCCCGGCCATACTTCATCAAACTCACGGCTATTGGGGTCGCTTACCAGATTTTTGCTTTTGTGCATATTGACCCAAGTGGAAAAACGGTGAAATCCATCAGGATTCATGCAGGGATCTAGTAAGATTACGGTTTCTTCCAGCAACTGTTTGGTTTCTTTGGATTGAGAAGCAGCCAGGTGATAGGCCATTAGCAGGGCCGCATTTCCTCCGCTCGATTCATTGCCATGAATGCTATATCCCTGGTAAACCACAACCGGCTCTTTCGAGGTATTGATTTTCCCGCTTGAGGCAGGATCACAAAGGGACAGATGGTTTTCCCTTATTTTTTCCAACCGTTTGTGATTATCTTCAGCAGTAATGAGCAATACAAAAAGCGGCCGGTTTTCGTAGGAGCGGGCATATTCCTTCAAAACGATCCGATCAGAAGCATCGGCCAGCGTTTGCAAATAATGAACCAGTTTGTCATGGCTCACATGCCACTCTCCCACCTGATGCCCGAGAACAGATTCAGGAGTCGGGATAGCATCATCAACAGGACTATCGGGCAGATAATAGTTTATAGAAAGATAAGCTTGCGCTTTCAACGACAGCAAGAGGAAAAAAAAGGATAAAATAAAAATACATTTGGATAATAGTTGACGACCGATCATAAAAGGGATAGGTTTTACTTTAGAAGAATAATTATCAAGTCATTTTGGTTGACCGGCTAAAGAATTAGCCAAGGACATTGCATCTGATACCGCTAAGCGGAAAATGAACGCAATTAGTATAATTAACTTTTATGTTTAGCTATTGTTTTGGATATTTAAAATGTTATTTAAGCGGCAAATCAAAATTGCTTGTATAATAATTTGTTCGAATGAAATTGACTGAATAATTGAATACTTGGAAATTACAGTAAAGAACTGTTTGCCTTTACTGTAATAATAAAGGCTAAGTCCTTTATTATATGAAGGAATTTTCATTTGAACCTAAAAAAATTCTTCTACCAATTTTTTTGCCTTACTACTTAATTGAATACCTACAATGTATATTTTATTAGTCTCCTTAGTACTCGGACTTTTTGTCGCTATGTTATTTTTGAACGTCTACTTTAGGGTTCGCGTTTTCAAGGCATATAAAGTATTGGTGCAAAACAGGGTGGAGTTTGGTATCGCCCATATTTTCAATCGCGAGAAGTTAGAAGAAGAAATCCTGCCTAGATATCCGGATCAACAGGAGCATATCGAAGCATTTATTAATCATTTGAGGTATTCAATAAAGATGGCCACCGTTCTGATGGTTTTGATCACTTTATTTGGTGCCATTTTAATGTATTATCGTTAAAAAGGAACACAAATAACACTATTAGACGTTAGTACTATTGATAAAATAATTAATACCAATTTTCCAAAATCATTTTCTCATGCATTATTTGAAAATCTTTTCCTTCCTCCTTGTTGCCAGTCTATTTCTGACCAGCTGTTTTGAATTAAAAGAAGAGATCAGTATGAATGCAGATGGTTCGGGTAGTATGACCCTTACGATCAACCTGAGCCAAAGTAAGCAAAACCTGGCTAACTTTTTAAAGGGAGGTGAATTTCAGGGACAAAAGTTACCGTCGAAAGAAGAAATTATAGAAAAGATAAACGAGGCTAAAAACATATTAGCAAATGTCGAAGGCCTCTCAGATATTCAAAACACTACTGATTTTGAAAACTTCATTTTCACCTTCAGCGGTGATTTTGCTAATGTCGAAGCGTTAAATAATGCGGTGAATATCCTGTCTGAAAAAATGAATGAAACGCCCTATCCTGTTGAGAAGGTACGCAATTTTAGCTACGGGGGCAACACGTTCAATCGGCTTTTTGAGTACCCCGTCGATCCGCTGGACCCGGCAGAATACGAAAAACTGGGTTCTATGGAGCGTTTCGTGATGGAATCAGCTAAAATTGTCAGCATCTATCGCTTCGAAAACGAAGTTAAGTCGGTCAATAACCAACGAGCAAAAGTTTCGCCAAGTAAAAAAGCGATCAAACTGGAACATTCAATAGCAGACTTGGTGAAAGGTGCAAGTACGATCGAAACTGCAGTATCCTTTTGATGGATATAGAGGAAAAAATGGAGTAAGTATTCCTTACTCCTGTACCTTGCTCAAAAAAAAGAAAAACTATTAAATCAACTTAAATTATAGCCTAATGAATCGAAAGCCAATCTTACTACTCATTTTTCTATCGCTGAGCATGTTTTCTATAACCTTTGCTCAGCCAATTACCAATTATATCCCTAAGGATGCTTCGGTAGTCGTTACGTTCAATCCGGAGCACCTGAATGAGAAAGTCAGCTTTGAAGAGTTGAGCAAGCTGGAAATGATCAAATTTATGTTTGAAGGTATGCCTCAAAATATGGGAATGCCGCCATTTATGGGAGATGTGATGAAAAATCCTTCTAATTATGGTATTGATGCGATGAGCAAATCAGCCATCTTTGCTAATTTTTTGGAGGACGGCAATTATGTAAATATGGCCTTTAAAATTTCAGATCAAGAAAAATTTACTGCACTCGTCGAAAAGGTACTTGGAGAGGAAGAAATGATAAAGGACATGGGGTCTTTTATGATGATTGATAATGGCGATAATGCATTCACCTGGAACGATCATATCGGTCTTTTTACCGGTATCGAAATGAACTGGGACGACGAGAAATATCCGGACGAAACCTGGGAAGAACACAGCCAACGTGAAAAAGAAGCCACTCAGACGCGCATTATGCAGATCATGAATAGTTCGCCTTCTAATAATATCTTTACCAATGCCCGCTACGCTGCAGCGAATAAGCAAGAGAATGACATTTCTTTTTGGGTGGATTACAAAGAAATTATGAAGCTTACTCAACAGATGAATGATATGGGCGGTGATATGTATCAGGAAATGATCATGGGAGCGCTGTCAGGCATGTACGAAGACACCTATTTGGGAGGAGCTATGAACTTCAATGACGGAGTCATAGACTTATCTTATGATGTGCATATGAATGAAATGCTTAAAGAATATACAAAAGAAGCCTATAAGGCTAAGATCAATAAGGATTTTCTCAATTACCTTCCAGCAGATGATTTACTTGGTTATTACTCCTTTGCGATAAACGTAGAAAATACCTTTGAAGGATTAGAGGATATAATCATGCCTATGATCAAGGATATTCCTTTTGTGGGCAACTTGGCGGGAGACGGATTAGAACTCATCGACATTATCATTGATGAAGATGAACTGTACGAACTTTTCCAAGGTGATCTCATTGTAGCGGTGACCGGAGTGGAAGAATATGAAACGACAAAAATCGAGTACGACGAGGATTTTAATGCCCAGGAAGTTACCGCTACTGAAATGTTTCCCGAAATATCTATCATCCTTTCCTATGGAGATGAAGAAAATATTAATACACTGATCTCGCTTGGAGAAAAGACAAGCACGTTCGGAGACCAAGGTCAATTTTACACGATCAACATCCCGGATAATCCGATTCCAATGGATGTATTTATGGCCAAATATGACGACATGCTTTTCTTCACTAATAATAAAGATCTGGTACAAAACAATCTAAAAAGTGGTTTCCCGGCAGAAAAGCAACTGGGTAAAACCCACAAGAAGATGATGAAAAAGAATGTCCAGGCGATGTATGTCAACATTCCTAATATTATCGATATGGCCAGCACCCTGAGCCCTGAGATGCAGGACCCGATGGCCCAGAATCTAATGAACGGAATGAAGACCGTTTTTAGTGACCTTACTGTTACGACCAACAAAAAAGTTAAGGACGCTATCAATAGTACCATTTCCTTAAACTTTGTAAACGAAGATCGCAACTCCATGGACCAACTGATGCGCTGGGCCAATGAAATATTCCTCACGATGATGGGAGGAATGTCGATGAATTAATACAAACTTAATGGCTCAAAATACGGATCGTATTTTGAGCCATTAAATTTTATTCGTTTATTTAGCTTTGCTTAAGCTTCAGACCACCACTCAAGAACATCAATATGCTAAAAATAGGAGTATTAGGCGTAGGCCATTTAGGAAAGATCCATTTAAAGTGCATTCAATTAGTTGATCAATACGAATTAGTTGGTTTTTACGATCCTGACGATCAAAATGCACAGCAAGCCATAGAGCAATATCAGGTAAAACGGTTCGAAAATATAGATGATTTGTTTTCGGCAGTAGACGTGATTGATATTGTCACCCCCACCACAACACACTTTCAGCTAGCTAAGAAAGCCCTTGAACAAGGAAAACACCTGTTTATTGAAAAACCTCTTACGAATACGGTTGAAGAGGCGGAGCAACTGGTGAGCCTTCAGCAACAGACCGGCCTGAAAGTGCAAGTCGGTCATGTAGAACGATTTAATCCCGCCTTTCTCGCCCTTTCAGATTTTGTGCTTGAACCCATGTTTGTTGAAGCACACCGGCTTGCCAATTTCAACCCAAGAGGTACGGACGTATCTGTGGTACTCGACCTGATGATCCATGACCTCGATATCATTCTAAACCTTATAGATTCTCCTGTTCAACAGATCAGCGCCAGCGGGGTCGCCGTAGTTAGTAATGCTCCTGATATTAGCAATGCCCGGTTGGAGTTTGAGAACGGAGCTGTTGCCAATATCACTGCCAGCAGGCTCTCCTTGAAGCAAATGCGAAAAATCCGCTTGTTTCAACAGGACGCCTACATCAGTCTTGATTTTCTGGAGAAAAACGCTCAGGTTGTTCGGCTTTTTGGAGCCGATGACCCAAAGGTTGGCGAACTCGACAATTTGGTGCCTCTTGACACCCCAAAAGGTAAAAAGATGCTACATATCGACATGCCCAAAATAGAATCGATCAACGCCATAAAAATGGAGCTGGAGACCCTTGTAGACTGTATTCTAAACGACACTCATCCCAAAGTAACCATAGAAGAGGGATACCGCGCTCTCCGCATAGCTCATCAGATCATCGATCGAATAGAAGAAAAGGGGTACTCGGCTATTTTGTAAGCCTTTTTACATATTCGCTCTTCCTGCCAGGAAAATAATTCCCGTTTTATTCCATTATTATCAAGAATGGAAATACTTTTGCCTGACGGAAAAAATTTTACTATGCGAAAAATTGCCTTTATAACAATTTTTGGGTTGGTCGGCTTATTAGTATCTTGTGATGTTGTTAATCCTGAAGAAGAGATACCCGCCTACCTTTATATTAAACCTTTTAATTTATCCACTTCATCTGGACAAGGGACAGATTCCGAGAAGATTCTTTACGCCTGGCTGTTTATAAACAATGAATTTAACGGAGTCTATACGTTACCTGCAACCGTACCGGTATTGGCAAGTGGAGAAACTAGTGTGCAGATCTTTCCAGGCATCAAAAATAACGGAATCGCCGCCTCTCCAGGTATCTATCCGTTCTATAAGGCGTTCAATGCCGATATCATGCTGGATCCAACAGTGATAGATACGATTCAGCCAACCACTACCTACGAAGACGATCTCGTTTTCGCCAAGTTGGAAGATTTTGAAGAAAATCATGACTTTGTTGTTGACCGCGATGGTAACGGAGCTACCAAATTGGAGATTACCAACGTACCTGAAGATGTTTTCGAAGGAAATGGAGCCGGACAGATTATCTTAACAGAGGAAGCTTCGTTCATCGAAGTATTGACCGAAGAGTTTATCACCGGCTTCCCAACTACTGGCCGTCCCGTTTACCTAGAGTTCGATTACAAAAATACGATCAATTTCGGAGTAGGAATGCTTGGTCAGGATGATGTGGGTACAAATTACCCTACAGACTTCTTAATTTTACGTCCTACTGATACCTGGAACAAAATCTATTTTAACCTGACCGATGATGTCAGTCAATTCAGTAACTTTGTAACGCGCTACCGTATCGCTCTAACCAGTGAGATCCCGGAAGACGACAATGGCAACCCCGAAGTACAAGAAGGATTTATTGAAATTGACAATGTAAAGCTCCTATTTTTTGAGTAATAAAATTACTTTTGATAAAGAAGCCTATTGAGCGAGCCTCTGTAGCTGTTTACTTTTAACCTATGACTCGAAAGAGACACCTTGATTTAGTTTTTTATACCATAGCGGATTTTTTTACTGCAATGCTTGCCTGGGCATGCTTCTTTCTGTATCGAAAAATCATTGAAGGTGTTCTGCCGGGAATTGAAATTATCAACGACCAAAAGTTTTGGTTTGGCATTATCATTATCCCCGTCGGTTGGATACTTTTATATGCCATTTTCGACGATTACAGAGACCTCTACCGGATGTCCAGAATGCGTACCCTGGCCAAAACCTTTTTTCTTACCTTTATTGGCGTTACCTTCCTATTCTTCTCGCTCATTCTTGATGATTTCGTTAAAGACTACAAAACCTATTACCAGTCGTTTTTAGTACTTTTTCTGCTGCACTTTGGGTTTACTTCTGTCGTCCGGATGATCCTTCTCACCAGAGCCAGTCGGCGTCTGAAGGCAGGTAAGATCACCTTTAACACCCTTTTGATTGGAGGCAATCGCAATGCACTGGAATTATATAACGAGATCAGTAGCATGAAAAAGAGACTCGGTAATAAATTTATCGGATTTGTTGAAACCAATGGTCAGGACAACAATCAGCTTACTCAGTTCATCCCCCGACTGGGATCAGTCAACAACCTGAAATCGGTTATCGATCAACATGCTGTAGAAGAAGTCATCATCGCAGTCGAAACCTCCGAACACAATAAAGTTAAAGGAATTCTAGATCAGCTCTTTGATTATGGAGACCAACTCATGGTTCGGATTATTCCCGATATGTATGACATTATGTTGGGAACCGTAAAAATGAATCATGTTTACGGTGCGGTGCTTATTGAAATCAAGCAAGAACTCATGCCCCGGTGGCAGCGCCTGTTAAAACGACTGATCGACATTGTAGCTAGCTCGGTATTTCTGATCCTCCTTTCTCCCCTTTATCTGTACATTATGGTCAGAGTCCGGTTTTCTTCGCCCGGGCCTATTTTTTTCAAACAAAAACGAATCGGTCAGCACGGCATTCCTTTTACAATCTACAAATTCAGATCAATGAAAGTTAATGCGGAGAAGGATGGACCGCAGCTTTCTCATGATCATGATAATCGGATCACCCCCTGGGGTAAGATCATGCGCAAATGGCGATTGGATGAACTTCCCCAGTTCTGGAATGTCCTTAAAGGGGATATGTCTTTAGTAGGACCGCGACCTGAGCGTCAATACTACATCGATTTGATTACCGAGCAAGCCCCCCACTACAAACACCTTCTCAAAGTACGGCCGGGTATTACCTCCTGGGGCCAAGTCAAATACGGCTACGCCAGTAGCGTAGATGAAATGTTACAACGCCTGAAGTTCGACATCCTGTATATCGAGAATATGTCATTGGCGCTCGACTTCAAAATCATGTTCTATACCGCTTTAGTATTGCTGCAAGGGAAAGGAAAGTAAGATGAAGCTTTTTACTTTGTAAATGAGCCAACCTCTTCATCTTTTTGGAGTATAACCAAAAAATTTAATGAGGGTGTTTCAAAACACTATTCGTGTTTCGACACACCAAACTTTCTTCTT
>CAZHOV010000097.1:0-21873 GCA_964534315.1 uncultured Saprospiraceae bacterium
AGGCCGATGATTTTCAGAGCTTTATAGAAAAGGTAGAGATTAAGAAGTAGAAAGTAGAAAGTAGAAAGTAGAAAGTAGAAAGTAGAAAGTGGAAAGTGGAAAGTAGGAAAGTGGAAAGTAGAAAGTGGAAAGTAGAAGGAGGGAAGTTTGTTGAGTTGTTGAGTTGTTGAGAAAGTATGAAGTATTAAGTATGAAGTATGAAGTATGAAATTATCAACCCACCATTTCAATGGTGGGGCAAACCAAATGAAATTTTCGTGACTACGTCACTACTGGAATACGTGAAGGCCGATGATTTTCAGAGCTTTATAGAAAAGGTAGAGATTAAGAAGTAGAAAGTGGAAAGTAGGAAAGTGGAAAGTATAAAGTGGAATATCGTTAAGTCTGGTTGTCTGGTTGACTGGTCTTAGAGTTGAAAGAAGTAGGAGTAAAGAAATTCAGAATTAACATTTACCTAAAAGAAAAGAAATTCAAAATAATTACATTTGCAATTCTACGAATAAACATTTTAGCTGGTTAAAACAGGATTAATTATGTTAAGTGTTTGAAAATGTATGATTTACAGCAGTGGGGGGTAATCAAAGTAAGGACCAGTTTATGAATTAAAACTATATTATGTCAAAAAAGTTATTAATAGTAGAGTCGCCTGCAAAAGCTAAAACTATCGAGAAAATTCTGGGGAAGGATTTCACCGTGAAGTCCAGTATGGGGCATGTAAGAGATTTATCGAAGAAAGAGAATGCCGTTGATGTAAAAAATCAATTCAACCCAAAATACGAAGTAACACCCGATAAAAAAAAGGTAGTAAAGGACCTTCAAAGTGCTTTGAAAAAGGTTGAAGAAGTATGGTTAGCAACGGATGAAGACCGCGAAGGGGAGGCTATTTCGTGGCACCTGTGCAAAGTGTTGGGGTTAGATGAAACGTCCACCAAGCGGATCGTCTTTCGTGAGATTACTGCTCCGGCAATAAAAAAAGCTATTCAGAATCCGAGGAAGGTTGATATTAACCTGGTCAATGCGCAGCAGGCACGCCGGGTGCTCGACCGCCTCGTAGGATTTGAACTCTCCGGCTTACTATGGAAAAAGGTAAAGGGAAAACTATCGGCAGGCCGTGTCCAATCAGTGGCAGTAAAACTGATTGTGGAGCGAGAACGCGCTATTCAACGTTTCGAACCCGAACCCTTCTTTAAAGTCATTGCTCTATTTGACGTCAAAACAGATGACGGCAAAACGGTTACTCTGAAAGCGGAGTCTCCCAGCCGGTTCAAAAGTGAAGGCAACGCCCGTGAGTTTTTGGAAAAATGCTTAAAGGCAGAATTTAAAATTGATGATATCAACGTCAAACCTTTAACCCGGCGCCCTACCGCTCCCTTTACCACCTCAACCCTTCAACAGGAGGCTAGTCGTAAACTAGGGTTCTCCGTAAGTCGTACGATGGTTAATGCGCAGCGCTTGTATGAGCAGGGATTGATCACTTATATGCGGACAGATTCCATCAATCTTAGCGAGGTGGCCCTGACCAAAATTGGAGAAGAAATCGAATCGGCATTCGGAAAAGAGTATGTTAAAATCCGCCGTTACAAGAATAAAAAATCTAATGCCCAGGAGGCACACGAAGCCATTCGTCCCACCTACATCGAACGTCAAAACGTATCCTCAGACAGAGACCAGCAGCGCCTTTATGAATTGATCTGGAAACGCACAATAGCGTCTCAGATGTCAGATGCTAAGCTGGAAAAAACTACTGTTTCTATAGGGGTTTCCACTGCTCCGGATGCTACCCTTAAAGCCGTTGGAGAGGTATTAAAATTTGATGGTTTCTTAAAAGTGTATCTAGAGTCAAAAGATGATGATGACGAAGAGGAAACCAAAGGAATATTACCTCCTTTAAAAGTAGGACAAATACTGGGTCTTCAAAAAATGGAAGCTAGTGAACGCTTTACCCGTCCTCCCGCCCGGTTTACAGAAGCTAGCTTGGTTAAAAAACTCGAAGAATTGGGTATCGGCCGCCCTTCCACCTATGCGCCCACTATCTCCAAAATCATGGAAGAGGGTAGAGGTTATGTTATAAAAGCGAACCGGGAAGGGGAAGAACGAAAGTACAAAGTGATGACTCTCGAAAAAGGAGCCATCAAAGAAGAAACGCAAACGGAAATGACCGGAGCCATCAAAAATCGGCTCGTGCCAACCGATATGGGTATGCTGGTTATCGACTTTCTAACGGAGCATTTCAAGGAAGTGATGGACTACAATTTCACCGCAGATATCGAAAAAGAGTTTGATGAAATTGCCTCCGGCGATCGTAGATGGACAGAAATGCTTGATTCCTTTTACTGGCCCTTCCATGAAAATGTGGAAGAAACCCTTGAAAACGCCGAGCGTGCTACCGGAGAGAGAATCCTGGGCGAAGATCCTGATTCCGGACGGACATTACTCGTACGCATGTCGCGCTACGGGCCTGTTGTACAGATAGGTACGGGCGATGAGCTGGAAGAAGGGGAAAAACCTAAATACGCCAATCTTCGCCCCGGTCAATCTATGGAAACGATTGGTTATGAGGAGGCTTTGGAGTTATTTAAGTTGCCCAAGGATTTGGGAGAATATCTCGGTAAAGAAGTTAGCGTCGGTATTGGACGCTACGGTCCTTATGTTCGTCATGGCGACACGTTCGTTTCCCTCGCAAGGGGCGAAGATCCGCTATCGGTAGATATGGACAGAGCTAAGGAGTTGATCGACGCCAAACGCAAAGCGGATGAGCCCATCGCCACGTATAAAGGGCTGCCGGTTACCCAGGGAAAAGGTCGTTTTGGCCCTTTTTTGAAGTGGAACGATATGTTTATCAACATACCCCGCCGTATTGATCCGGCCAATATTACGCTTGATCAAGCTTTTGAATTGATCGATAAAAAAATTGAAAAGGAGGCTAACCGCTATATTAAAAAATGGGAGGATGAGAATATTGCACTGGAAAACGGGCGCTGGGGACCTTTTATCCGATTCAAAAAGAAGAGTGTAAAAATCCCGAAGAAAGAAGATGGAAAAAGAGTAACGCCTGAAGAAGCTAAAGAAATGACTCTTGAAGAAATAAAAAAGCTGATCGAGGCGGAAATTCCAGATGCTTTTAAGAAAAAGTCCCGGGCTAAGAAGAAAAAGTCAACCAAAACTAAATAAAAATTAAATAGACCAGGCCAGCTACCATAATCCATTTGAGTAGCTGGCTAATTTTATGAAAATCTGCTTTTGTACGTGCATTGGGCAGCAATAAAAAAGAGTGGGTGAGGGGGGCCAAAATGCCTAAGAACAGAAACGATAAATGGCTCCAATAGCCGTTAAGTATACTTAGGTACACCGGGTATAATAAAATTCCAAAGAGCAATAATCCAAATCCGAAACCAATGACTTTTGCTTTTGAAGGACCGATGACCAACGGTAGTGTTTGAGCATTCTCCGAACGGTCGCCTTCCATATCCTCCAGATCTTTTATAATTTCCCGGTATACGGTTGACAAAAAGGCAAACAAACAATATCCTATAAAAATGATTCCGATCCAATCGGCTTGTCTAGGGTATTTTTCAGAGAGCAAAGTAAAAGCATTCCATTCTACTATTAATATCAAAAAGGCTGCAGCGGCACAATAAATACCGATGAATAGATTACCCAGCAAGGGGGTTTTTTTGAGGTATTCAGAATAAAGCCACAATCCCAACACTCCGGCAACATAAATGGCTAGTAGGAGATATTGCCCGGTTTGCCATGCAATAACCCAATAGAGTATAAAACCAACAACAAGCGTTATAAAATAATAACTCCAGGCTGTGGAAATTGATATTTTAGATTCAATTACCACTTTCTTCGGTTTATTGATCCTGTCCAGCGGCAGATCAATAATATCATTAATGATATATCCGCTGGCACCAATGAGCATATTGGCAGTAACGAATAGAAAGAAATTCAGATGGTTCAATTGGGGAGCAATATCAAAACGCCCTAAAATAGAGCGCAACACGAGATATTGCAGAAAATATTGGGTAATTGCTACAATGAACAGGTTGGGCCAGCGGATCAATTTAAGAAAAGAGTTGTTCATATGTTAATCCAGCCAATTATCTTGTATGCGAAGCACTTTTTCGATGACATCGCGTGCACAGCCTTTCCCTCCGTTGACGGGCGAGATAAAATGAGCGATTTCCCTGATTTCATGGGCGGCATCTGAAGGGCAGGCCGCGACCGCAACTTTTGTCATTACCTCAAAATCAGGTAGATCATCTCCCATATACAGGATCTCAAGCGGATTGATGTCGTATTCCTCTATATAGTTTCTGTAGGTGATTAATTTATTGCTGACGCCAGTGTAGATGTGCTTTACGCCCAGGCCATTCAGGCGGTGTACAACACCCTGAGATTTTCCTCCGGTAATAACAGCAACGTTATAACCTTGATTAATGGCTTTTTTGATAGCATAGCCATCTCTGATATTCATATTTCTTAATAAATCTCCTTCTTCTGATACCAGTATAGTTCCATCTGTCAAGACACCGTCGACATCAAAAATGAAGGATCTGATATTCCTAAATTTGGCGTAATAATTCATCTAATTTACCTTACTAAAAGAACGTGAAAAAAATTATAATTTGGTATAAACATAGGATTTAGCGCTCATTCCGGCAAACAGTAGAAAAGCAAATTCTTCAGGAGTAATATCAAGAGTATTTGAATAGCCCGTTCGGATATCCGTTAGGGTATTTTCCTGGTCATAAACCCGAACGACTTCAGGGGCTTGTTCTGTTGCATGTTCTTTTTCTTTTACCGTCACGATAACAGGAATTGGATTCCTTCTTTTGGTGTAGAACAGATGGATTCCACATTCGCCGGATAAAAGAGTTTCCAATCCGTATCCTTCGATTGTGATCGTTTTGCTCTTTTCATCCATTTGAATTGAAATATCCAGATATTTGAGCAATTGGATATATTTCTCCAGTAAATAGTCTTCTTGTTCTGCTCCGGAGCCATTAATGCCTGAATTCACTATGATGACTACTCGTTGGAAATGCTGATCGATGTACTCCGTGATAAAAAGTTTTAAGAAAGAAACTTTCAGGTAGTACTTTATAAATTCTGTGTAAAGGCTGTCAAATTCAGATTTCGCCAGTTGGTACTGCTCCTGTAATTCTTCGATGCCTTCTTGTTGGAATACCCGGTCTTTAACGAGATTACGGAAGCCCTTATCAGAGGAATCATTTTTCCAGACGGTAGAACTGGTATGGACTCGTTTAAGCCGGAGCGGGGTTGCTGGTTTCTCGGTATAATACCGTTCTCGAAACCCTAATTGAAAGGTGCTCAAATGCTCTTTTAGTTGGGCAATTTTCTCTTTGAAGTGATAATATAACCAGTCGAGATCAGTTTGCTGATCATCTTGAAAAACGAGTACCTCTTCCCGATCTTCTTTATTGTAAAATTCTTTTAAACGATCTTCGAGTTGATCTAGCTGGCGGATCAGTTTTCCCAAAAAACGTCCGCCCTTCTTTTCGTCCGGAATTTTAGGGAACCAATCTTCATGGAGAGAGTCGGCAAATTCCAGTTTGGTGATCTTAGGGTATAATTGACCTTCCTTAAGGAAAATATTCAGGATAATGGGCTGGTCTGAATAAGAAGAGATCAGTTGTTCGGCAGATAACGCTGTCAGGTCGCGCTCAATTTGTCTTTTTAGGGCGCGTCCGCCCATTCTACTGTTGTATCCTCTTTTAGCTACCCATTCCAGCGCTTCGCCGGAGATGTTCAGCATCGTGGTTCTTCGAACAAATCCGTCTCTTTGCAGTAATTCGTGGATTTGCAGCCTGGCAATATCCAGGATACGATTGAATCTTAAGGGTTCAAAAACTATGATTTGATCAATTCGGTTGACAAATTCAGGTCTGAAGGACTTTTCAACGCTTCTTCTGTAGATAGCGGCTTCTTGTTCTTGTCGCAATTCGAAGCCCAGTTGTCTGGATACCTCTTTGGCTCCTATATTGGAGGTCATGATGATGATGGTATTGCTAAAGTCAGTTGTTCGCCCAAGGCTATCGGTCAATCGGGCATCGTCTAACAGTTGAAGCAGAAGGTCATGAACCGTTGGGTGTGCCTTTTCGATCTCATCGAGCAAAATGACTGAAAAAGGTTTAAACCGGACTTTTCCGGTTAGTTGTCCTTCCGTTTTATATTCGCTTCCGATTAGCCTGCTTACGGCGTCGGAATCGACATATTCGTTCATATCGAAGCGAAGTAAGTGATCTTTACTGCCCAGCAAATATTCGTTAATGGTTTTTGCAGCCTGGGTTTTTCCAACGCCGGTGGGGCCGATGAACATAAAGGAGGCAAGAGGCTTGGTTTGATCTGTGAGACGTGCTTTGACTAGATGGACGGCATTGGCAAGGCCTTCGACTGCTTGTTGCTGACCGACGAGTTTACGGCTTAGCGCCTCCGTAATATCCTGTTCATTAATCGTGACCGTATCGTCAAAAATGCGGGGTTTAAGTCCGCTGATGAATTCAAATTCTTGGCGAATCTCCGGAGCATCAATTAGCTGGTTTTTATATTTGACAGCCAGTTGATTCATGAATTTGATAACACTACCGGGCAGAGCTTTTTGTTTGAGATAATTGCGTTGAAATGCAAAGAGTTGTTTAATCGCCTGTATAGAGAAGATACAGTCATGAGAGGCTTCCAGCAGACGTTTTTGCGCTATTGCTATTTTAATGGCATTCTCATATGAAGCTTCCTGAATGCGCATAATTTGAAACAGATCGCTAAAGCGTCGATCAGTTTCCTGAATGATTTTCCATTGGTTAGGGGTTGCCAGTAAAACGACCTGAAATGCTCTTTTTTCAATATAAGAAGCCAGCACATCGCTCAGGGTAAGTTGGTTTTGGGCCGACTTTCCAATTCTTAGTAAGGCTACCGGGTTGTCGATCAATATCTTATCGCTAATCTTTTTATCTGAAATACGGTTTTGTACAAAATGCAAAATGGCTTCGAAGCGCTTTTGCCATTGGCCTACGACACTCATCCCTGAAATTACCCGGTTGGGGTCGATATGCCATACCTTGATTACTTTTTGATCGTAAAGAGATTGTTGACTTTCCAGGTATTGGAAAACGGCCTCCTCAATCAAGGTATGTTTTCCCGTTCCGGTATCTCCAATAAGGACAATGGAATTATTACTTTTTCCAAAAAGAAGTTGCTGAATTTGGTGGACCCAATTTTCTGTAAAAAAGGCGCGTTTTAGCTCCGTAGGATATTTGGAATTAAGGTCGTAGCCCACCCGCTCGATCTCAAGGGCTCCATTAAATTCATTGGAAGGCATGAGTTGAGCAAAAAAATCCCTTTGACGGGCAGATTCAAACCCAAACGGCATAAAATTTACATTGATATTCATCTGAACAGTCGTAACAAAACTGTTCTTATGGCTCAGGTAATCTTCTAATTCAAAACTATCCTCCCTGGCTTTCATCTCTCTTTTGAGTAACTTTGAAATAATTGACGTTACTCTCTTTTCAAAAAGGGAGTGTTCTGACACTTCCCGAGATTCAATCATCGCCAGAAAATGGTAAAAGCCGGGAAAGCAAACAAACCACTTTCCCTGAATCTCAAAACGCGCTACCGCAAAAGTGCCTCTAATTGCTCGTTTCTGGATGATTTCATTAAACGCAATAAAATGAAAGGTGGAATCCGGATTAAATTGGTACCACAATAGATAATGAAGGTTGTGTCTATTTACTTGAATCCCCTTGAATCTCCTGCGAAGCTCTTTTTTTAATAAGCTAATAGCTTTTTCATACCGCTGATGTTTCACAACATGTTCACCAGTAAAAAGCGGCCGTAAAACATAAGATTGGTGGGTACCTTCTTTTACTTGTTCAACTAAAACAGAAAAATTCAGCAGAATTCGGTGCATGGAATCTAACTACGGTAAAATAAAGATTAAACAAAAAAAGGAAAAGCCTGTTTTTTTTAGTGTTATTACAAAAATTACTTAACCAAAATTAATATATATCCTTTCCTCTGCGAGAAAGGATTTAACACCCAGGCTTTCCCTAGCAAGCTAAGTTACTATTTTTCATTAGAATAGGCAGTTATTTTAAGCATTAATTTGCAAAGAATACGAATAACGCCTACTACTCTAAAGGTTATTTTTGCTATAGAAAGAAAGAATCCAGCGGTTCAAAATGCTGTTTTTTTTCCACACCTAAAACTATTTTTTCTTATTTCCATGTTTATAAGTTATATTTGATTTCTATGAAAAGGTGAAATGCGATGACGCTACCTTGTTCAACCAAATAAACTTGATCATTTTTACCAAAAACTACTATTTTATCGAGTAGACTAAATGAATGAGGATTATTTTAATCCATAACCAATCAATTTCGTTGGTACGCTACCACTAACTACTAATTAAATAAGGTTTTTGAATGTCAGAGGGTTACTCATATCCAGATTTTAAAAAATACAAGTTCAGAGAACTTAAGGTATATGCTTCTACTGAATGGTTGGCTGATAATAAAAAGAAATATCGCCAGGTATTCGATCGGTACGAAACCACTTATATCTATGCCGAACTCTCTTTTTTTAATAAACTCTTTGATGAGGAAGACTGGGAAATTGATATTGAACTCAAGTGTTTCTCCCTAAAAAAAGGAAGGAAAGAGATCTGCTCTCTTCCTTTCCGACGGAAGGTGAGCAAATATGACAGCGTTGTCTACATTAGGGAAGGTTGGGGTAATAAGAGGGAAGGCGCATTTTGGAAGAAAGGAACATATTACTGGGAAGCCTGGATCGAAGGAGAAAAGGTGGCTACTAAATACTTCTATGTTGAAGATGCCGGAAAAGACCTGGAACATGGCCAAAACCCCTATCTAGAGGTGCAATCTTTGCGGCTCTATGAAGGGCCTTACGATGACGTTAGCGAAGATGATCGCATTTACTTTAAAAAATTTAGTAGCGAAGAAACCCGATATATATATGCCGAGATCTTGCTGAAAAACCAAAATATCGGTAAAAGTTGGCAGTGCGAACTATTTACCAAGTTTTACAATGACGCCCGTGAACTTAAAGGACAAGTGGTGCGTCTGCAACGAGTGGAGCGCAAAGATGAAATCATCAAGATAACAGCGGGCTGGGGCTCTAACGTTAAAGGCTCTTGGCGAAAAGACCGATATACGGCAGAGTTGGTGTTTATGGACAAACTACTGGCGATCATCCCCTTCGATGTGGAAGAAGAATTCGAAGATGGTATCCCAGGCGTTTTTCTACCTGACAGACAAGCACCCATTGTCCTGACTCCTGAAGAGGACGTCAACGAAACCTTTGAAGACGTCATGAAACGATTGGACGCGCTAATCGGCCTCAAAGAGATCAAAGTGCGTGTCCGCAACCATGCCAAATATATACAGTTTTTACAACTGCGAAAAGAACTGGGCTTTATCGAGAAAGAAGAAATAAATGTCCACTCTGTCTTTATCGGAAATCCGGGAACGGGTAAAACAACCGTTGCTGGTATGATGGGCAAATTATACAAAAAAATGGGGCTCCTCTCTAAAGGACATGTCCATGAAGTTGATCGCGTTGACCTGGTAGGTGAATACATCGGACAAACAGCTCCCAAAGTGAAAGAAGCAATTGAAAAAGCACGCGGTGGCGTCCTTTTTATCGACGAAGCTTACTCGCTTGCCCGCTCTAATGACGATAGCAAAGACTTTGGCCGGGAGGTGATCGAAATTTTGGTTAAAGAAATGTCGAACGGAAAAGGCGATATGGCTGTGATCGTAGCCGGCTATCCTAAAGAAATGAAACACTTCCTCGATTCTAACCCCGGCCTCAAATCCAGATTTAAGATCTATTTTGAATTTCCGGATTACCTGCCTCAGGAATTATCGAGGATCGCTGATTATGCAGCTACTGAAAAAAGCGTAAAGCTAACCTATAAGGCAAAAGATAAACTCGACGAAATTATTACCGGGGCCTTCCGTAACCGGGATCGCTCTTTTGGGAATGCCCGCTTCGTTTATGATCTTATCGAGGATGCGAAAATAAATCTGGGACTCCGAATCATGTCTCAAGAAGATCCGAAGTCTAAACCGCTGGGAGAATTGGAAACGATCGAATTGGAAGATGTCGATAAGATTAATATCAAGCCCAAAAAAGAACTTCCGGATATCCCGGTCGACCATTACCTGCTAGAATCCTCCCTGCATGAACTCGATGACCTGATCGGTATGGAAAATGTCAAAGAACAAATCCATGAACTGGTACGGTTGGTTCAATACTATCGGGAAACAGGTAAAGATGTACTCAATAGTTTTTTCCTCCATACCGTATTTATCGGTAATCCCGGCACTGGTAAGACGACGGTAGCGCGGATTTTGACTAAAATCTATAAAGCGCTCGGTATTCTCGAACGAGGTCATATGATCGAAACTGACCGTCAAGGCCTGGTAGCTGGCTATGTCGGCCAAACCGCCATCAAAACAGCGGAAAAGATCGATGAAGCCATGGGCGGCGTCCTCTTTATTGATGAAGCTTACTCTCTGACTATGCGCACTTCCGGGCAAGGAGACTTTGGCGATGAAGCTATACAAACACTTCTCAAACGTATGGAAGATCACCGCGGAGCATTTTTTGTCTTCGTTGCTGGTTATCCCGACAATATGGAAGCTTTCCTCAAAGCTAACCCCGGCTTGAACTCCAGATTCGATAAGGTCCTGAAATTTGAAGATTACCATCCTCAGGAATTGCTTCAGATCGCTAAATTGATGATCGAACAGAAAAATATGCAAATCGATCCTAAAGCAGAGGCTTATCTTAAAGAATACCTTAATTTTCAATATGAATATAGGGATAAGTACTTTGGTAATGCGCGGACAGTCCGTAATGTGGTAAATGAAATTATTAAAAATCAAAATCTACGGCTCGCAGGACTGGCTATAGCCAAACGGGCAAAAGAAGATGATAGCCTGATTACAATAAAAGATGTAGAGCTCCTTAAAATGGATAAGTCCGGATTTGTATTTAATAAACAATCTATTGGTTTCCGAAATAAAGCTGGCGCTTAATATACCTTGCATCCTCCAATTCACATGATCGCCTTTGATATTCCTTATCCCCCCAATTATGGAGGCGTTATTGATGTTTTTTATAAGTTACAGGCATTGCACGACCTTGGCGTACCCGTCATTCTTCACTGCTTTCAGTATGGAGAAGGCCGTCCGTCTGTAGAATTAGAACGCATTACCGCCAATGTGTTCTACTACCCGCGCAATCGCCAGCCTCTACAGGTCCTTAGCGCCATCCCTTTCATCGTATTATCCCGAAAAATCCCGGAGCTCATGCACAACCTGGAAGATGACGATTATCCTATTCTATTTGAAGGGGTACATTGCTCTGGATTTATCGATCATCCTGCACTTGCTCACCGTAGCAAATGGGTGCGCATGCACAATATTGAATGGCAGTATTACCGCAATTTATCAAGACTGGAAAAGAATACTATTAAAAAAACCTTTTTCTATCAAGAATCTATTAAACTCTATCGCTATGAAAAGCGGGTCTTAAAACATGCAGACCGGATTTTTACTATTTCTCCCAATGATCAACAGTATTATAAAAAAAGACATAGTAGGGTAACCCTAATTCCGCCTTTTCATGGTCTTTACGAAGTAAATTCGAAATTGGGGAAGGGCGATTATGCGCTTTTTCACGGCAAGTTAAGCGTGATGGATAACGAACGGGCGGCGATATTTCTAATCAAAGATATTTTTTCAAAAATAAATTTTCCCCTTATAGTTGCAGGATTAAATCCTTCCGAACGCTTGCAGAAACTCGCTGCTAAATATCCAAATGTAGAAATACGCGCCAACCTCTCTAGCGAACAAATGAGTGCATTGATCTCCGATGCTCATATTCAACTGCTTTTCACCAATATAACAGATGGTATGAAGCTAAAACTGCTTTATGCTCTTTTTGATGGAAGACATTGTGTTGCCAATGCAAAAATGGTCATGAAAACCGGTTTGGAAACACTCTGTCATATTGTCGATTCAAAAGATACCTCGCGAGAGAAGATTCTTGAACTGATTAACCTCCCATTTTTAGAACAAGAAATTGACGAAAGAAAAAACGTTTTATTCCCTAAATATTCGGATATCGAGAACGCCAAAAAACTATTCGATTGAAAAACCTCACTTTCAGTGAAAACTGAAAGTTGCGAAAGTTGTTATACCTTTGCATGATAATCGAAAAAGAATAAAAATGGCTAATCAATTAGAATTGTTTTTAAAGGATAATACTACTTCAAAGGAAGAACGTCGGATTGCTGAAAAGGTGATAGCTGAAGAGCGGATAACAGTGGAAGAAGGGCTGCATCTCTTCGAAGATGCCAGCGTCGGATTTGTAGGCGCCCTGGCCAACCATATTCGTGAAAAAAAGCATGGTGACCGCACGTACTTCAACCGTAATTTCCACCTCGAACCCACCAACGTGTGTCTCTACACCTGTACGTTTTGTTCTTACTCCCGCCTCATTAAAAAAAGAGAGGAAGGTTGGGAATATACGAAAGAAGAAATGATGGATATCATCAAGCAATACGATGATCAACCCGTCACAGAAGTACATATTGTTGGAGGAGTATTACCTCAGTACGACCTTGAATTTTACACCGATCTGTTTCGCACTATTAAAGAACACCGGCCCGATCTCCATGTGAAAGCACTGACGCCGGTCGAATACCACTATATTTTCAAGAAGGCCAAAGTAAGTTATGAAGAAGGTATGCGACAGATTAAAGAATCGGGAGTAGATTCTATGCCCGGGGGAGGAGCTGAAATTTTCCATCCTGAAATCCGCGATCAAATCGCCGGGGGAAAGTGTTCTGGCGACCAATGGCTTCGTATTCATGAAATCTGGCACGAATTGGACATGCGTTCAAATGCAACTATGCTCTATGGCCATATCGAAAACTTCAATCACCGCATTCATCACCTGGAAGAACTGAGAAAGCTTCAGGATAAAACAGGCGGATTCCAGACGTTTATTCCGCTTAAATTTCGTAACCAAAACAATCAAATGTCTCATGTTCCGGAATCTACGGTAATCGAAGATCTGAGGAATTATGCCATCAGCCGGATCTATTTGGATAATTTTGATCACATAAAAGCATATTGGCCTATGATCGGGCGGGAAATTGCTCAATTGTCTTTAGCCTTTGGGGTTAACGATATTGACGGTACGATAGATGATACGACTAAAATCTATTCAATGGCCGGAGCTGAGGAACAGTCACCCTCTCTTACCACCGAACAGTTAGTAAAAATGATCCGAAATGTGGGCCGCCAAGCCATCGAGCGAGATACCCTCTACAACGTAGTCAAAGATTATACCGATGTCCAATTCGAATCCGATAAACACTATCGGGGGTACCTGTCTCTACCGGTCGTTAATAACTAACCAAAAGCAATTTCTAAAATCCATGAATTGCTCTCAAAAAAATAATTGCTGCTCAATATCATACCGCTTATGAATAAAACCATTTATCTATTCCGCCATGCGGAAACCGAGTATAACAGAAAGCGCATCATCCAGGGAAGTGGCATTGACGCTCCCCTGAATGAAATGGGGAAGGCGCAGGCTCTGGCTTTCTTTAAAAAACATGGAGCTATCGAATTCGATGCTGTTTTGACTTCCTCCCTGATCCGTACTCATCAGACTGCACGGCCCTTTATCGATAAAGGCTTGATATGGGAGCAGTTTGCAGATATTAACGAGATCAACTGGGGCGATCATGAAGGCAAAAAAAGCGAGCCATGGATGATGGAAGACTATGAGCGCATGAAAGCGGAATGGCGCAACGGTAACTATGATGCGCGGCTGGCCAATGGTGAAAGTGCCAGAGAACTTTCAGACCGGGTGTTGCGTTTCATTACTCATTTGAAAACCCGCAAAGAAAATAGATTGCTCGTATGTTCACATGGACGGACCATGCGTTGTATCATGTGCCATATCAAGGGAGAAGAAGTAAGTGAAATGGATAACTACCACCATAAAAATACTGGTCTATATATTATCCATCAAAAAGACGGGCGTTTTGAAGTGGAAGTTGAAAATGATACCAGTCATCTGGATTTTGTTGATCATTTTTTAATGAATACATGAGAAAATACAATATAGTAGCCGTAAGTTATCTGAATACTAAGCCATTGCTGTATGGCTTATTTAAAACAGGGTTAGAGGAACGGATTCGTCTGAGACTTGAGATTCCCTCGAAATGTGCCGATCTGCTTATCAGCGGAGAAGCGGATATGGGGTTGGTACCTGTTGCCACTATACCGCATCTTTCCACACCAAAGATTATGTCGGAGTTCTGCATCGGATCGACCGGACCAGTCAAGACAGTTTGTGTGGCCGGAGATGTGCCGGTTGAAAAGATGGAAACGATTTACCTGGACTTCCATTCCCGGACATCCGTTGAGCTGGTCAAATTATTATTAAAAGACCACTGGAAAGTAAATCCGAAGCTGGTTCATGCTCATCAGGGCTTTGAAAGTAAGATTCAAGGAAAGATAGGCGGTCTCATTATTGGTGATCGCGCTATTGGCCTAGATGAGGAGTACGAATATGTCTACGACCTGGGGGCCGTTTGGGATCAATATGCCAATTTACCGTTCGTTTTTGCGGCGTGGATTAGCAATAACGAGATCGAAGAAGATTTTTTAGAAGACTTTAACCGGGCAATGGCGGTAGGGATTGATTATATACCTCAGCTTATGTACCTGATGCCCCGGCCAAATCCCAATTTTGATCTGGAAGCCTATTTTATGCAAAATATTAGTTATCAGTTGGATGAGGAAAAGCAAAAGGGATTGACAAAATTTTTGACCCATCTGGGCGTAACCCGTATCCCTGAATTCCGTAAAGGAAAGTTGAATGTTTGATAGAAATTTATAATAAAAAATCCTGTTAAACTATTGCAAATATCAAATAAAAGTAATTTCTTTGATCTCATAATGAAAGAGCTATTTCCATATCAACTTTGTTGCTGTTGCTGTTGTTGTACCGTTTCGAAAGGAAGGGTTGGAATTACATTTTATTGACCGAATTGTCTTCATTAACACAATAAAAAGCCTTTCCGAGATTGAACTTGGAAAGGCTTTTTTGTTTTATCAAAAACTATAATCTCATGATTTCTGCTATTGCTCAACCCATTATTCAGAAATTTTCCAATGTTGGAAAACTCATAGGTAACACACCTTTATACGAGTTGGAAAATGTTTACCAAAAGCCTGGTGTACGCATTTTTGCCAAATTGGAGTGGCATCAACTGGGAGCCAGCGTAAAAGCCCGGGCCGCTTTTAATATTATCAAAGAAGCTGTTCTCAATAATCAGTTAAGCGACCAGAAGTGTTTGCTGGATGCTACCAGCGGTAATACCGGGATTGCCTATGCTGCTATTGGCGCAGCACTGGGTATACCGGTCCGCCTGTGCCTTCCGGAAAATGCTTCCAAAGAACGAAAGCAAATCCTGAGGTCGCTGGGAGCTGATCTCGTTTTTACTTCCCCCTTCGAAGCAACAGACGGTGCGCAACGCGAAGCGCGGACTATCGTAGAAGCCTACCCCGATCAATACTACTACGCTGATCAGTACAGCAATCCCAATAACTGGAAAGCTCATTATAAAACTACTTCCAGGGAGATATGGGAGCAGACGAATGGCCAGATCACCCACTTTGTAGCCGGCCTGGGTACTACCGGTACTTTTATTGGAACCACCAGAGGATTAAAGGCGCTGAATCCTGCTATCCAGTCTGTAGCGCTCCACCCAGACAACCCCATGCATGGACTGGAAGGGTGGAAACACCTGGATTCTGCCCTGGTTCCTCAAATTTATGACGATCAGGTGGCAGACCGAAATCTCGAAGTGGATACCCTGGAAGCCTACGATATGGCAAAAAAGATCGCCCGAAAAGAGGGAATTCAAGTGAGCCCATCGGCAGGAGCTAATCTGCTGGGAGCCATAAAGTTGGCGGAAACCATCGAGGAAGGTATTATTGTTACCACATTTGCCGATGATGCCAGTAAATATACAGATGCCCTCGGCTAGCCGCTGTGAGGTTCATCTGAACTTAAAATGATTCTAGCTATTTACAGTCAACAAAAATACATCTCATGTCAACTAATATTTATTTAAATCCACTATCAGCCAAAGCTATTCAGCAACAAGGCGCTGAAATTTTTCCCAATGAGTGCTGCGGTTTCATGTACGGTCGGGAAGATGAAAACGGAGATCGCTTCATCGAATCGGTGGTACCGGTAATCAATGATAAAGATGGTGATCAACGCCGTCGATTTGAGATTTCCCCCTTTGATTATATGAAAGCCGAACAGTATGCATTAAAAAACAATACCCAACTACTAGGCGTTTACCATTCTCATCCCAATCATCCGGCGATCGCTTCACAGTATGATCTGGATCAGGCCATGCCTTATTTTTCTTACGTCATCATTTCTGTGCTGGAAGGTAAGCCGGATGCAATAAAATCATGGCGACTGAAAGAAGAAGAGCGGGCTTTTTATGAAGAGCAATTATCTATTTCTAAACCTGTAAATAATTAATAACCATGGCAAAGATTTTGATTCCCACTCCGTTGCGCAAATACGCAAATAATGAATCCACCTTTCAAACAAAAGGTAAAACGGTCAAAGAGGCTATCCAGGACCTAACCACAACCCACGAATCCCTCAAACAATATCTTTTCGATGATCAGGAGCAACTGCGCTCCTACATCCGCGTCTATTTGGGCGAAGAAGATATCAACACCCTTCAGAAGGAAGAGACCCCTGTACAAGAAACTGATACGGTGAGTATCATTCCTGCTATTGCGGGAGGATGAGGAATGTGCAATTAGCAATGTACAATGAAGAATGTGCAATGTGCAATTAGGAATGTGCAATGTGCAATGTGCAATTAGCAATGTACAATGAGGAATGTGCAATTAGGAATGTACAATGTACAATTAGGAATGAGGAAATGAGTAATTAATGCTTTGGGTTCTTAGCGTCTTCGCGAGGGACTTTGCATTGGAATGAATTCCACCATTTGATTACGTTAAAATATCAACGAAAAAAAATAAAAACAAGCAATTATGTCCGACAATATAAATTTATCAGTAGAAGAGATGGCGCGGTATGCGCGTCATATTGCCATTCCCGAATTTAATGTGGAGGGGCAAAAGAAATTAAAGGCGGCTAGTGTTTTGGTTATCGGCTCCGGCGGCCTTGGCAGTCCGTTATTATTGTATTTGGCTGCTGCCGGAGTAGGTCGCATCGGAATTGTTGATTTTGATGTGGTTGACGATAGTAATTTGCAACGGCAAGTATTATTCTCGGTCGATGATGTGGGGAAACCTAAGGCGGTGTTAGCCAGGAAGCGGTTACAATCGTTAAATCCTCATATCGAGGTGGAGGTGTACAATACGCAATTTACCAAAGAAAATGCCCTGGATATCATTCAACACTACGATGTGGTAGCCGATGGCACGGATAATTTTCCAACTCGTTATTTGGTAAATGATGCTTGTGTGCTGGCCGGTAAAGTAAATGTATATGCTTCTATTTTCCGGTTTGAGGGGCAGGTATCGGTATTTAATTATTTGAAGGAAGATGGTACTCGCGGTCCGAACTACCGGGATATGTTTCCCGAACCACCACCTCCCGGTCTGGTGCCCAATTGTGCGGAAGGCGGAGTTCTAGGCGTTTTGCCGGGGATAATCGGCAGTATGCAGGCGAGTGAAGTGATCAAGGTGATCACCGGGGTGGGGGAGCCTCTGGCCGGTCGGTTATTCTTATTTGACGCTGCTACTTTTACGACCAGAACCGTCAACGTGTCTAAAAATCCAAAGACCAAAATTACCGAGTTGATCAATTACGAGCAATTCTGCGGCCTCGAACCTGCTGGTGATGCTCCGATTAAAGAGGTAACCGTCGAGGAACTGCACCAATTAAAGGAGCAGGGAAGACCATTCCAGTTGATAGATGTTAGAGAACCTTATGAATATGATATCGCTAATATTGGTGGCAATTTAATCCCGCTGGGAAACATCGCTTCCGAGGCTAATAAAATCTCAAGAGACCAACAGGTGATCGTCCACTGCCGCAGCGGGAAGCGCAGCGCCGATGCCATTCGGGAACTACAGAAGTTGTTCGGGTTTGATAATCTCTACAACCTTAAAGGAGGCATACTGGCTTATGCCAAAGAGATCGACCAGAGTTTGACGACGTATTGAGTCGGTACAACGGAATAACGGAATAACGGAACAACGGAACAACGGAACAACGGTGCAGCGGTGCAGTGGTGCAACGGTGCAACGGTATGTCTTGTGACACTATGATATGACCTAGATAGCGGGAACAAGATCTGGAAAGTGTGCTATTGGCTATTTAGGGCAAAGCTAACACAAGACTTAGATATAGTCCTATAGACATCTTGCGCTTGTTGCTTCTAAATTGGGTATGGCAGCCCTTCAGGCTCATAGGGGAATGGATAGCACGATATCAGGGTTTCCAGGATTCAAGTGAGCATAAGTTTTGGGTGTTAATATCCATTGGTAGTTGGAAATACCTTCAAACAGATTTTATTTTTAAAATTACCCCTTCTTATTCCGTACCTTTTTATCTTTACAATTGTTTTTTCTAAACCGCTGCACCGCTGCACCGCTGCACCGTTAAACCGTTAAACCGTTAAACTCATGAACACAGCTCGATATTTTGTTTTTTTCTTCGCTATTTGTATTTCTATTTCAGGTTACGCACAAGAGTTAGCCGAAAAAGACATCTTCATTCCATTGGAAATTCAGCGGGCGTATGTGGAGGGAACTCGTTCCTTAGACGGCAAACCGGGACCAAATTATTGGCAAAACGAGGCCAGTTACCAGATTGATGTTCGGGTAGCTCCGGAGGAGAAAATGATCTATGGAGTGGAAATGGTAGAGTATGCTAACAATAGCCCGAATGAATTGAATCAGATCGTGGTTCGCCTTTTATATGATATATACAAGAAAGGAAGCCCGAGGGACGATGCTATAGCTGCATCCAGTATTACCGATGGGGTGGTGATCGACAGTATCGCGATCAACGGAAAAGCGGTTAATTTGGGAAACCGTAGATCTGTCCGGAGAAGCGGAACCAATATGCGGATTTTTCTGGATGAAGCCTTACCTCCTGGTGGGAAGCTTTCTTTTTACTGTGAATGGAGTGAACCCATTCCCCCCTCTATGGACAGAGTGGGTACGTTTGATGCTTCTTCTTTTTTTATCGGATATTGGTATCCTCAGATCGCGGTCTATGACGATATTGATGGTTGGGATACATATGATTTCAGAGGCTTGATGGAATTTTATGGTGATCTGGCTGATTTTGACGTAACGATTGAATTACCTCCAAATTATGTTGTTTGGGCTACCGGTGAGCTTCAGAATGGAGATACATTTTTTCCAGAATTTATCCAGGAACGCATATCCAAAGCTCGTCAATCTACTGAACGGGTGCCGATCATTACAGCAGAAGACCTTGACAAAGGGTTGGACATACCAGCCGGAAAATGGCATTTTGAAGCTACGAAAGTGACGGATTTTGCCATGGCTATTTCCGACCACTTTCTATGGGATGCCTGTAGCTTCCCGCTTGAAGACCGATCTGTATTCATCAGTACAGTTTATCCGAAAGTTAATAAAGATCGTTTTGATTATGTAACAGACCTACAGGCAGACATCATGAAAGCCTTTTCTGAGGATTATCCGGGCATCCCTTATCCTTATCCGGCTTTTACTACCGTCAATATGGGTTTTGGCGGTGGAATGGAATTTCCGATGATGGCCAATAACGGAGCGATCGGAAGCAAAATATGGACGGCTGGGCTTACCGCTCATGAAATGTATCATATGTATCATCCGTTTTATGTGCGCATTAATGAAAAAAAATATGCCTGGATGGATGAAGGGTGGGCTGATTACATCACCGACTTGGCGCTTTCGAGGGTCGTGTTAGAAGAAAATGACTTCGATAATCGAAAAGCCATGCTTAAGTCTTCAGTCCAATCGGATCTGGGAAGGTTGAGTAACGTTCCGCTGATTACCTCCTCTGAATACACCTCTAACGATAACTATGGATCCCTGGCTTACAATAATGGTCATCTGGTATATTTACTGCTACATGATCTGCTTGGGGAAGAGGTATTCGTAGCTTGTCTGCAGGCATATATCAAGCGCTGGGCATACAAAAGTCCTACTCCCTATGATTTCTTTTTCACGTTTGAGGAGGTGTCTGGTAAAGACCTCAGTTGGTTTTGGAATCCCTGGTTCTTCGAGTTTGGTTATCCGGATCTGGGTCTTACTGAGGTTCAGGAAGGGATGATTACCGTAAAAAAGCTGGGGAACAAACCGGTTCCGGTAGAATTAAGTATTTTTTATGCAGACGGCACCCATGAGAAAATCAAGAAAAGCATTACGGTTTGGGAAACTGGCCGAACCGAATTGCAAATAAAGACGGAGCGAAAAGAGCTACCCGAAAAGGTGCTTTTAAATTCGCTGCTACCTGATGTGAAAGAGTTTGATAATTTTTATATTCCTGAAGATATTCGGAAAGTGGATACCCGTTTTTTGGGAGATTACCAGTCCAGATACGGGATTGAGTTTAAAATATCCGAAAAAGAGGGTTTATTAGAAGTCGCCTCTTCTTTCTCCAATGATAAACAAATCCTACTGCCTGTTTCTGACACCAAGTTCGAAAGTCTGGACGGCGAAATTACGGTAGCGTTTTTTATTGCAGGTGGTGAGGTAAAAGAAATGAAAATTGAGTCGCCCTGGCAGAATTTTGTTGCGAAGAAGCAATAAAGCTTAGACTAGGTTGTTTTTCAGTTATCCCTAGCTGCTATTGTAAAAAATACCTCTACTAAGCATTCCAAAAAATATTTTAGTTCTGAGCGAGTGGTTCATTTATTGATGAGCCGGTCGCTTAGTGGTTTTTTATGTTTATTAAAGTCGAACCTCACGTTGTTTAAAGCTAAAACAGCCCTTATAAATAAGAAAGTCTATAGTCTTGAAACGCAATCGGTGTTTGGAAACACCCTCTCCTTCTTCCTCTATTCATCAGTCATATCATAATTTTTTTGCATTTAAAACAGCGAAATAGCAAATAGTTTCGTTTTAGCTAGTTAATAATTTTATTATTAATAAAGATTAATTATCATTCATCGATAAAAAAGTAATATTTTATTCTATGAATAGTAAAAAAGCGCAATAATTAACTACATTAGCAATTGAAGCGACAATATAATTTGTTCAATTAAGGGCGGGAGTTAAGCTGAATCAAAGCGACAATTTATAGTCGAAATAAGAATAACCAACATTTTTTAAATTAAATCAAAAAATTATGAAGCGACTTTTTACGTATTCTTTTGTCTTACTGGCTTCGTTGTTATTTGCTCAAAATGCAATAGGGCAATACATAATTTCGGGGACAGTTACGGATGAAGAACAAGTACCATTGATTGGAGTTACCGTTTTTGTAACGGGAACTGCAATTGGAACTGTAACGGACATGGACGGGCAATTTTCTATTCGTATTGCTGATGACGAGCCTAGTTCTCTTTCTTTTACTTACGTAGGGTACAGTACCATTGAAAAAGAAGTAGACAGTTCGATTGAGGATATCACTGTTGTATTGACAGAAGATGTCACGGAGTTAAGTGAGGTAGTCATTACAGGTTTGGCTACCAGCGTCAAACGAAGTAATCTTGCCAATGCCGTTGCTCAGATTCAGGCGCGTGAATTAGCTGAAATTACTACTCAACCC
>CAZHOV010000098.1:0-21784 GCA_964534315.1 uncultured Saprospiraceae bacterium
AGAGCACTTCCATGGTAAGGAAGGGGTCGGGGGTTCAAATCCCTTCATTGGCTCTATATTTTTATTGTTGAACATATTTTTTGTTTAATTTATTTTTTACTGATTTATTAAACTTTTTACAGATGGCTAAGGAAACCTTTGATAGGAGTAAACCTCACTTGAATATCGGTACAATCGGTCACGTTGACCACGGTAAAACCACTTTGACAGCTGCCATCACATATGTACTGTCACAAGATGGTTTAGCCGACAAGCAAGATTACGACTCAATTGACGCCGCTCCTGAAGAAAAAGAAAGAGGTATTACTATTAATACCGCACACGTTGAATACCAAACGGAAAATCGTCACTACGCGCACGTGGATTGTCCAGGTCACGCGGATTACGTAAAAAACATGGTAACGGGTGCTGCTCAAATGGATGGTGCTATTCTTGTTGTTGCTGCAACAGATGGACCAATGCCTCAAACCCGCGAACACATCCTTCTTGCTCGTCAGGTAGGTGTGCCGAAAATCGTGGTATTTATGAATAAAGTTGATCTCGTAGACGATGAAGAGATGCTTGAACTGGTAGAGATGGAAGTTCGTGAACTACTGGATCAATACGAATTTGATGGTGACAATGCTGCTATTGTAGCTGGTTCTGCCCTTAAAGCACTAGAAGATGATGCTGACGCAGTAGCAAAGATCAAGGAATTGATGGCTGCCGTAGATGCAGAGATTCCTGAGCCAGAGCGTTTGGTGGATCAGCCTTTCTTGATGCCTATCGAGGATGTCTTTTCTATCACTGGTCGTGGTACGGTAGCAACCGGACGTATCGAGCGCGGTGTGATCAATGTAGGGGATGCCGTTGAGATCGTAGGGATGATGAAAGAAGGCGAAAAGCCAATGAACTCTACCGTTACCGGAGTTGAGATGTTCCGTAAGATCCTTGACAGAGGAGAAGCTGGTGATAATGCCGGTATCCTTCTTCGTGGTATTGAAAAAGAAGCGATCAAGAGAGGTATGGTAATTTGTAAGCCAGGTTCGGTAAATCCGCACAAACACTTTAAGTGTGAGGTATACGTTCTTGGTAAAGACGAAGGTGGACGACATACTCCATTCTTTAACGGATACCGCCCTCAGTTTTACTTCCGTACAACAGATGTAACCGGAGATGTTACGCTTCCTGATGGTGTTGAAATGGTTATGCCTGGTGATAACGTATCACTGGAAGTGAAATTGATCAACACAATCGCTATGGAAAAAGGTCTTCGCTTCGCGATCCGTGAAGGTGGACGTACCGTAGGTGCAGGTCAGGTGACTGAGATTATTGAATAATAATACATCGAACAATAGAATAAGTATACAAATAAAGTATGCCGTCTTGTTATGGCATGCTTTATTTGTAGCTTTAAATATAAGCTAATACACGGGCATAGCTCAACTGGTAGAGCGACGGTCTCCAAAACCGTAGGCTGAGGGTTCGAGTCCTTCTGCCCGTGCTGTTTTCCCAATACTGGGGTATTTTATTTAAACGACTGCGGTAGCGGTCAGGATTAGAGGTTATGCAAAAAATTATTTTATACATCAAGGAAAGCTATAACGAGCTTGTTAACAAAGTTACTTGGCCAACATGGGCGAATCTTCAGAGCAGCACCATACTGGTTATAATAGCTACAGCTATTTTAGCTTCTGTTATCTTTTTGATGGATACCGTTTCAAAGCAGGTTTTGGATTTAATTTATCCGGGATAATTGCAAGATCAGGGGGTGAAGATTTAAATTGTAAAAGAAAAATCTTGCAGTAATGGCAGAAGAAAAAAAATGGTATTCCTTAAGGGTAATCAGTGGTAAAGAACGAAAGATCAAAGAACGTATCGAAATGGAAATTCAACGTTCAGGATGGGGAGATTATGTCACGAATATTTTAGTGCCTACGGAGAAAGTGTATAAGATACGCAGCGGAAAGAAAGTTATTTCGGAACGTAATATTCTGCCTGGTTATATTTTGATTGAAGCCGTTCCTTCGAAGTTTAGCGGCGAGATTATTTCGGCTATTGCTAATGTCCCTAACGTGATCCACTTTCTTGGCAAAGGAAACCCCATTCCCATGAGAGCCTCTGAAGCTAATCGGATGTTAGGTAAGGTTGACGAATCACAAGAGGTGGGGGAGTCGCTCATCGAACCGTTTATCGTTGGCGAAACCGTCAAAATTATTGACGGCCCGTTCAGCGAATTCGTTGGAGACATACAGGAAGTAAATGAAGAAAAGAAGAAGTTAAAAGTTATTGTAAAAATATTTGGAAGGGGAACTGAGGTAGAACTGAATTTCATGCAGGTAGAGAAAACTAGTTAGCCTTTCTTTTTTTTGGTAGTAAAATCCGTATAAAAATGGCAAAAGAAGTAGATGTACTAATAAAACTCCAGGTTAGAGGCGGGCAAGCCAATCCTGCTCCTCCTGTTGGTCCTGCCCTTGGTGCTAAAGGGGTCAATATCATGGAATTCTGCAAGCGGTTCAATGCAAAGACGCAGGAGCAGCAAGGAAAAGTACTGCCGGTAGTTATTACTGTATTTAAGGACAAGTCCTTTGAGTTTGTTGTCAAAACAACGCCCGCGGCCGTCCAGTTAATGGATGCTGCCAAGTTAAAAAAAGGATCGTCCGTACCTAACCGCGATAAAGTGGGCTCTGTCACCTGGGATCAGGTTAAGGCTATTGCGGAAGATAAAATGTCCGATCTGAATGCCTTTACCATGGACTCCGCCATGAAAATGGTTGCTGGTACGGCCAGAAGTATGGGAATTACCGTGAGTGGTAACCCACCGTGGGAAGAAGCAGAAGCTAACGCCTAACATAAAAAATAAGCAGATGGAAATGCCATGGAGCATTTTCAGCCGCTTCGAAGAAGCATATAGCGTGTCAAAAGAATGCGATAAGTAATTTCTGGCACCTTAGGGAGAGGCAAAAAAAGCCTCGTTATTACCTCACTTTAAAAAAATTATAATGGGAAAAGTTGCAAAAAGAAGAAAAGCAGCAGATGAAAAGGTGGATAGAGAAAAGATGTATTCACTGCGGGAGGCGATGTCTTTGGTCAAAGAAGTAAATCTCGCCCGATTTGATGCTTCCGTAGATTTACACATCCGATTGGGTGTAGATCCAAGAAAAGCCGATCAGGCGATTCGCGGAACAACTACGTTGCCGCACGGAACGGGAAAAACCAAGCGTGTAATGGTTTTTTGTTCTCCGGATAAAGAAGCCGAAGCTAAAGAAGCTGGGGCGGATCATGTTGGATTAGATGATCTGGTACAGAAAGTTCAGGGTGGTTGGACCGATGTAGATGTGGTTATTGCTACTCCCAACGTTATGGCGCAGGTAGGTAGGCTAGGACGAATTCTAGGCCCCCGGGGACTTATGCCTAATCCAAAAACAGGAACGGTTACTTTTGATGTCGGACCGGCGGTTGAAGAGGTGAAGAAAGGTAAAATTGCCTTTAGAGTTGATAAGTATGGTATTATTCATGCGCCTGTCGGTCGGGTTAGTTTTGGTGCAGAGAAGTTGGTCGAAAATGCATGGGAACTGCTGGAAACGTTAAACCGAATGAAGCCCTCGTCAGCTAAAGGGGCTTACATGAAGTCAATTACCGTGGCGAGCACTATGAGCCCCGGTATTAAAGTCGAAACGAAATCGCTGAATAAGGAATAATCTCTAATTAAGAATCTCATTTAAATCTATAATAAAATGACTAGAGCTGAAAAAACAGCAGTCATCGAAACACTAAAAACGAAACTTGAAGAAAGTTCTTTCTTCTACATTACCGATTCCTCTACCTTAACGGTAGCAGAAATCAATGATTTCAGAAGAAAGTGTTTCGAGAAAGGCGTAGAAGTAAAGGTGGTTAAAAATACCTTGGTTAAGAAAGCGATGGACGCTGCTCCGGAGGATCGCAATTACGAAGGCCTTTACGAAGCGTTAAAGGGACCGTCAACCTTTATGTTTGCGGAAACCTCTAATTTACCGGCAAAAATTATAGAAGAATTCCGAAAGGATCATGAACGGCCCTTACTTAAAGCGGCTTACATTGATACCGATATTTTCTTAGGCGATGATCAGATTGAAGCACTTTCTAAGCTGAAATCTAAAGAAGATCTAATCGGCGAAGTTATCGGACTGTTACAATCACCAATGCGCAATGTGATCGGCTCGCTTCAGTCAGGTGGTCAAACCATCATGTCTTTGTTGAAAGCCCTTGAAGAACGAGAAGGCGGCGATAACTAATATATTGGTGTTATTATTTTATTTGGCTTCCAAGTTCACGCACATATATAAGTGTAATTAAATTAAAAAAAGATCTTAAACTAGGTAATCATGGCAGATTTAAAAGAACTTGCAGAAACGCTTGTTAACCTCACTGTAAAAGATGTTAACGAGCTTGCAACCATATTAAAAGACGAATACAACATCGAACCTGCTGCTGCGGCAGTTGCAGTTGCAGCTGGCCCAGGTGGCGAAGGCGGTGAAGGTGGCGGAGCAGCTGAGCAAACAGAATTCGATGTAATTCTGAATTCTGCAGGTGCTGCAAAACTGAAAGTTGTAAAAGAAGTTAAAAACCTTCTTGGTCTAGGACTTAAAGACGCTAAAGCACTTGTTGATGGCGCTCCGGGTCCAGTTAAAGAAGGAGTTCCTAAAGAAGAAGCTGAAAGTATAAAAGCAGCTCTGGAAGGCGTTGGTGCAGAAATTGAATTGAAATAATCAATTCGTTTGAAGCAGCTCGTTGACGCTTTAGGCACGAACTTGCTTAAAAGGCTTAGCTAATATGTATTTATTGGCTAGGCCTATTGCCGTCTATAGAATTATTTATTATTTTATGAAAATACCTTCTATAGTTTGCGCAAGAATAAACAATTCATATTATTTATAGGTTAAGTTTAAGCAACTATTTTTATTAAAATATTGCTTTATGGAATGATCTATTTTGATGTTCCACTAATCTCTAAACTAAACTAATGGTTGAAGGCATCTTACAAAAAACAGAGGGAGCAAAACGAGTCAATTTTGGAAAAATTAAACTCGCCGAAGCTTATCCCGACCTCTTAGAAATTCAGTTAAAATCATTTAAAGAATTCTTCCAACTCGAAACAACGCCTGAAAACAGAATGAATGAGGGATTGTATCGAGTGTTCCAAGAGAATTTCCCCATTACAGACGCCAGAAATATTTTCGTACTCGAATTTCTGGATTACTTTGTAGATCCTCCCAGATATTCTATTGAAGAATGTATGCAAAGAGGATTAACTTATAGCGTTCCGCTTAAAGCAAAGTTAAGACTCTCTTGTAATGACGAAGAACACGTCGATTTCCAAACCATCGTGCAGGATGTATTCCTTGGCAATATTCCCTACATGACGCCAAAAGGAACCTTTGTGATCAATGGAGCAGAGCGAGTAATCGTCTCTCAACTTCATCGTTCTCCAGGCGTCTTCTTTGGGCAAAGCTTTCACCCCAATGGTACTAAAATCTACTCCGCACGGGTTATCCCGTTCAAAGGAGCCTGGATGGAATTCGCAACCGACATCAATACGGTAATGTATGCTTACATCGACCGTAAAAAGAAGTTTCCGGTAACAACCTTACTTAGAGCCATCGGCTTTGATTCCGATAAAGAAATCCTCAGCATCTTTGATCTGGCTGAAGAAGTTCCGGCCGATCGAGACCACCTCGAAAATTCGATCGGACGTAAGCTGGCAGCAAGAGTCCTACGCAAATGGACGGAGGATTTTGTCGATGAAGATACGGGGGAGGTTGTAACTATCGAACGAAATGAAATTATTCTGGAGCGGGATATCGTCCTCGATGAGGAAAATATCGAACTAATACTCGAAGCGGATAGCGAAGTCGTCATCCTCCAAAGAGAAGATATTGACGAGGACTATTCCATCATATATAACACGTTACAAAAAGACCCTTCCAGCTCCGAAATGGAAGCTGTTCAGTATATTTATCGACAATTAAGAGGTACTGATCCCCCGGATGAAGAAACAGCTCGGGGTATCATCGACAAGTTGTTCTTCTCGGATAAGCGCTACAATCTCGGAGAAGTTGGACGTTACAAGATCAATAGAAAACTGAAAACGGACATCTCCACGGAGATCCTGGTACTAACTAAAGAAGATATTATTTCTATCGTTAAGTACTTGGTAAGTTTGATGAACCAGAAAGCGGAAATCGACGATATCGATCACTTGAGCAATCGCCGGGTCCGTACTGTGGGTGAACAACTTTATGCTCAGTTTGGCGTCGGTCTGGCTCGTATGG
This sequence comes from uncultured Saprospiraceae bacterium, assembly GCA_964534315.1. Taxonomy (GTDB): domain Bacteria; phylum Bacteroidota; class Bacteroidia; order Chitinophagales; family Saprospiraceae; genus CAZHOV01. Next base: position 6,291 of record CAZHOV010000098.1, read on the forward strand.
CCAGAACGATCAGAGAACGAATGAATGTACGCGATAATGAAGTGTTCACACCTATTGATCTGATCAATGCGCGAACGCTATCTTCCGTTATCAACTCTTTCTTTGGGACCAGCCAGTTGTCACAGTTTCTTGATCAGACGAACCCGCTTTCTGAAATTACACACAAGAGAAGAATATCCGCTCTGGGGCCTGGTGGTTTGTCAAGAGAACGTGCGGGCTTTGAAGTTAGAGACGTTCACTATTCTCACTATGGTCGGCTCTGCACGATTGAAACGCCTGAAGGACCAAATATTGGATTGATTTCGACCCTTTGCGTTCATGCCAAGGTCAATAAAATGGGATTTCTGGAGACGCCGTATCGAAAGGTGGAGGAAGGTAAATTGATCACCACCGGAGATAAAGGAGTACAATACCTGTCTGCAGAAGGAGAAGATTTTAAGAAAATTGCTCAGGCTAATGCTCCGGTCGATGATAAGGGACACTTCCTTTCTGACCGGATTAAATGCAGAGAACATGGTGAATTTCCCGTGCTGACCCCTGAGGAGATCGAATATATGGATGTTGCTCCCAATCAAATTGTAGGGGTCTCAGCATCCATGATTCCGTTCCTGGAGAACGACGATGCAAACCGGGCCCTTATGGGATCGAACATGCAGCGTCAGGCTGTACCGCTGCTTAAACCGCGTTCGCCTATTGTAGGGACTGGATTGGAAGAGAAAGTGGCATTAGACTCTAGAATGCTGATCAACGCCGAAGGAGATGGCGAAGTTGAATATGTTGATGCGAATGAAATCGTAATCCGCTATGACCGGACCGAAGAGGATCAACTTGTTTCTTTTGAAGATAGCGTAAAGACCTACAAACTGACCAAGTTCAAGCGTACAAATCAGGGTACTTGTATCAATCTGAAACCTATCGTTCGCAAAGGTCAGCGGGTAAGTAAAGGTTCCATTCTTTGTGATGGTTATGCCACGGAAAAGGGAGAATTAGCTTTGGGGCAAAATCTGAAAGTTGCCTTTATGCCCTGGAAGGGATATAATTTTGAGGATGCGATTGTATTATCGGAGCGGGTTGTTCGGGAAGATATTTTTACATCTCTTCACATCGAGCACTTCGAATTGGATGTTCGGGATACTAAACTGGGCGAAGAGGAACTGACCAACGATATCCCTAACGTAAGTGAGGAAGCTACTAAAGATCTGGATGAAAATGGAATCATTCGCATCGGCGCCTGGGTACGGGAAGGAGATATATTGATTGGAAAGATCACTCCTAAGGGAGAATCCGATCCGACTCCTGAAGAAAAATTACTAAGGGCCATTTTTGGTGATAAAGCCGGAGATGTAAAAGATGCAAGCCTGAAGGCGCCGCCATCAACTAAAGGTATTATCATCAACAAACAACTTTTTGCACGAGCGAAGAAAGATAAAGTACAAAAGACACAGGAAAAAGAGTTGTTGAATAAACTGGAAGAGCAACATGCTATTGCATTGAATGAGCTGAAGACCAAATTGGTGGATAAATTACTGGTACTGGTGAAAGGGAAAATTTCTCAAGGAGTTAAGAGTATTTATAATGAGGAATTGATTTCTAAAGGAACAAAGTTTGGGCAGGGCGTACTCAAAAACATTGAGTATTCAACAATTGATTACAGCAATTGGACAGATGACCCATACACAAACGGTCTGGTAGCCAAACTACTTCATAATTTCAGTATTAAAGTAAATGAAGAGGTAGGCCGCTTTAAGAGAGAAAATTTTAATATCAGCATTGGAGATGAACTTCCTGCCGGAGTATTGAAACTGGCAAAGGTTTATATGGCAAAGAAGCGTAAGCTCAAAGTTGGTGATAAGCTTGCCGGACGTCACGGTAATAAGGGAATTGTGTCCAGAATAGTTCGTATTGAAGATATGCCATTTTTGAGTGACGGTACTGCTGTAGACATCGTATTGAATCCGCTAGGGGTACCATCCCGTATGAATCTAGGTCAGATTTTCGAAACGGTACTTGGATGGGCTGGAGAAAAGTTGGGGCTTAAATTTGCCACCCCTATTTTTGATGGTGCTTCTACCGATGAAATTGAAGAGTATATCCAGAAAGCGGATTTACCATCCTTAGGGCAAACATACCTCTTCGATGGTGAGACTGGCGATCAATTCCATCAGCAAGCAACCGTTGGTGTGATCTACATGCTGAAATTATCTCATATGGTAGATGACAAGATGCACGCCCGTTCGATTGGTCCCTACTCGCTGATTACGCAGCAGCCGCTGGGTGGCAAAGCTCAATTTGGCGGACAGCGTTTTGGAGAAATGGAAGTATGGGCACTCGAAGCCTTCGGTGCTTCTAGTATTCTCCAGGAGTTGCTGACCATTAAGTCGGATGATATTGTAGGGCGAGCCAAGGCCTATGAGTCTATTGTAAAAGGTGATCCGCTACCAGAACCCAATATTCCGGAATCCTTCAACGTACTGATACACGAATTGAGAGGGTTAGCCCTCGAAGTTCGGTTTGACTAATAACCTTAGATTGAAGATATAGAGAGGCCTCTCTTTATCTTCAATAGTTGTTAAGACTTTTTTTTATTGTTTAAAATAAGCGCGCAAATATGCCATTCAAAAAGAATAATAAACAAAAAAAACATTTCGACAGCATCACCATTAGTTTATCGTCTCCTGATGAAATTTTGGAACGGTCTTATGGAGAGGTGCTTAAACCGGAAACGATCAACTATCGGTCGTATAAGCCGGAACGCGACGGATTATTTTGCGAGCGGATCTTTGGTCCGGTAAAAGATTATGAGTGCTATTGCGGAAAATATAAGCGAATTCGTTATAAGGGGATTGTTTGCGATCGTTGTGGAGTGGAAGTAACGGAAAAGAAAGTACGTCGTGAACGAATGGGACATATCAAGTTGGTGGTACCGGCTGTTCATATCTGGTTTTTCAAATCGCTACCGAACAAGATAGGTTATCTACTTGGCCTTTCATCCAAGAAGCTTGAAAGTATTATTTACTACGAGCGATATGTTGTCGTTCAGCCAGGAATTAAGGAAGAAGAAGGTGTAAATCACCTGGATCTGATGACAGAGGAGGAATACCTTGAGGCACTTGACTCACTTCCGCCAGAGAATCAGCAATTAGAAGATGAGGATCCGAATAAGTTCGTTGCTAAAATGGGAGCGGATGCAGTTAAGGCTTTGATGATGCGCCTGGAGTTGGATCAACTTTCTGCTGATTTACGTCATCAAGCAGCTAATGAAACGTCTCAGCAGCGAAAATCTGAAGCGCTCAAGCGTCTGAGAGTCGTGGAAGCTTTCAGAGACGGGCATACGAGAATGGAAAACCGGCCTGAATGGGCTGTTATTCAGTACTTACCCGTTATACCTCCGGAACTACGTCCGCTTGTTCCGCTCGATGGTGGCCGTTTTGCAAGTTCTGACCTTAATGACCTATACCGCCGGGTGATTATCCGGAACAACCGGCTGAAAAGACTACTCGAAATCAAGGCTCCTGAAGTTATTCTTCGTAATGAAAAGCGAATGCTTCAAGAGGCCGTTGACTCTCTGTTTGACAACTCCCGTAAGTCCAATGCTGTAAAAGCAGAAGGTGGCCGGGCCCTTAAGTCTCTATCGGATGTATTGAAAGGTAAACAGGGACGTTTTCGTCAAAATCTACTTGGTAAGCGGGTCGACTATTCCGGTCGTTCGGTTATTGTAGTAGGCCCAACGTTGAAGCTGCATGAGTGTGGGATACCAAAGCAAATGGCAGCGGAGCTATTTAAGCCGTTCGTGATTAGAAAATTGATCGAACGAGGTATTGTTAAGACCGTTAAGTCCGCCAAAAAACTGGTAGATCGTAAAGATCCTGTTATTTGGGAAATCCTGGAAAATATATTAAAAGGCCATCCGGTCATGTTAAACCGGGCTCCGACTCTTCACCGGTTGTCTATACAGGCATTTCAGCCCAGATTGATCGAAGGGAAAGCTATTCAGCTACACCCGTTGGTATGTGGCGCTTTCAACGCAGACTTTGATGGGGATCAAATGGCTGTTCACGTACCCCTTAGCCAGGCTGCCATTCTGGAAGCCCAGGTATTGATGCTCTCTTCACACAATATGCTGAATCCTCAAAATGGGTCACCGATTACGCTTCCTTCTCAGGATATGGTTCTTGGGTTATACTATATTACTAAGGAACGGAAATCTACGGAAGAGTTAAAAGTGAAAGGAGAGGGTCGAAAATTCTACTCCCCTGAGGAAGTTATCATCGCCTATAATGAAGAACAGTTGGATCTTCACGCAGCGATTAAAGTACGAGTTAATGTTGAAGATGAAGAAGGCAATTTAGTGAAAAAACTAATTGATACAACTTGTGGCCGGGTGATTTTCAATGGAGCAGTGCCTGAACATGTTCCGTTCATTAACCAATTACTAACAAAAAAGAACCTAAAAAAGGTTATTGGTAACGTTATCCAGCGAACCAATTTTAAAGTCACTGCTGATTTTCTTGACGATATCAAGACCATGGGATTTTTATGGTCTTTCAAAGGTGGTTTGTCTTTTAACCTGGGAGATCTTATTACTCCGTCGGTAAAAGTTAATGTGCTTCAGGAAGCTCAGGAAGAAGTAGATGAGGTGTGGGAAAATTATAATATGGGATTGATCACTTTCAATGAGCGGTACAATCAGATTATTGATAAGTGGACCTTTGCCGATAACTCCATCACGGAGAACTTAATGGAGGAATTATCAGAACACAAGCAGGGGTTCAACTCTGTATACATGATGCTACACTCTGGTGCTCGTGGTTCTAAACAACAAATTAAGCAGTTGTGTGGGCTGAGAGGGCTGATGGCAAAACCTAGAAAATCGGGAGATACCGGAGGTGCGGTAATTGAAAACCCCATTCTTTCGAACTTTGTAGATGGATTGACCGTACTGGAATACTTTATCTCTACTCACGGTGCGCGAAAAGGTCTTGCCGATACGGCACTTAAGACGGCCGATGCCGGTTATTTGACCCGTCGTTTGGTAGACGTAGCACAAGACGTAGTTGTGCTGGAAGAAGATTGTGATACGCTAAGAGGTATTGCAACGACTGCTCTAAAGGAAAATGATAAAATTGTAGAGCCATTAGGTGATCGTATTGAGGGTCGTTATACGCTGCACGATGTGTATCACCCGGAAACAGACGAAATTCTTCTAAAGTCAGGAGAATATATCAGTCCGGCCATTGCGGAAAAGATCGAAAAAGCAGGGATCGAAGAGGTGACTATCCGTTCGGTTCTTACTTGCGAGACCAAGCGTGGCGTTTGCCGCAAGTGTTATGGTAAAAACCTGGCTACCGGCCGTATTGCAGAACGCGGGGATGCCGTCGGAATTATTGCCGCTCAATCGATCGGTGAACCGGGAACCCAGCTTACTCTGCGTACCTTCCACGTGGGGGGTATTGCCTCTGTTGCCAAAACAGAGTCTGAGCTGAAGGCAAAGTTCAACGGAGTACTTGAATTCGATAATATTAGTACAACGCAAAGTGAAGACGAAAGTGGCAATAAGATCGAGATCGTCCTGTCCAGAACAGGAGAAATAAGGATCCATGATCCTGAAACCAATAAATTATTCTCTACGAACCACATTCCTTACGGATCGACTCTTTTTGTAAAAGATGGTCAGGAAATAGCCAAAGGAGATCCGATATGTGAATGGGATCCGTTTAATGCGGTTATTATCTCCGAATTCCAGGGATTGATCGAGTTTGAGTCTGTAGAAGAAGGGATTACTTATCGGGTTGAGCGTGACGACCAAACAGGTTATGCCGAAAAGATTATTATCGAATCTAAGAAACGCCGTAAGATTCCTACCATTAAGGTGATCAGTCCTGACGGAGAGATCCTAAGGTCTTACAACTTACCGGTAGGTGCTTATATTTCGGTCGAAGACGGACAGGAAATTAAAGCAGGGGGTAAAATTGCCAAGATTCCGCGGCAAACGGGTAAGATTCAGGATATCACAGGGGGTCTGCCAAGGGTAACCGAGCTTTTCGAAGCGCGAAATCCATCCAACCCGGCTGTTGTATCTGAAATCGACGGTATTGTTTCGTTCGGAAAAATCAAGAGAGGTAACCGTGAAGTTATTATCACTGCCAAAGATGAGCAACGTAGAAAGTACCTGATCGGTCTTTCGAAGCACATCCTGGTGCAGGATGGGGATTTTGTGCGGGCAGGAACGCAACTTTCTGACGGTGCCATTGCGCCAAGAGATATTCTAAATATCAAAGGTCCTTTTGCTGTACAATCCTACCTCGTGAATGGTATTCAGGAAGTTTATCGCTCACAGGGTATCGGTATCAATGATAAGCACTGCGAAGTGATCGTTCGTCAGATGATGAGAAGAGTACAAATTGAAGATCCGGGAGATACCTCCTTCCTAGAAGGAGAAGCCGTAGAGAAATACGATTTCTTAGAGATGAATGACTGGATTTTTGATAAAAAATTCGTTACAGATGCTGGTGATTCCAGTAAGTTGAGGGCTGGTCAATTAGTGACGCTTCGACAATTGCGGGAAGAAAACTCCTTCCTCAAGCGAAACGATAAAAACCCGGTTGAATACAGAGATGCCATTCCGGCAACTTCAAGTTCTTTATTGCAAGGTATTACCAAGTCTTCATTGGGCACATTTAGCTGGATTTCAGCCGCTTCCTTCCAGGAAACGACTAAGGTGTTGAGCCAGGCTGCGATCAACGCTAAACGAGATTACCTCACAGGTCTTAAGGAAAATGTGATCGTCGGTAAGCAAATCCCTGCAGGAACAGGAATTCGCAAATACAATGATCTGTTTGTTATGACTCAGGATGCGTATGAATCGACCAGAAGGCACGAAGAGGAAGAGGAATTTGAGGAAATGGAAGAGTTTGAATAGAACCGACAGATAAAAGATGAGGGGGCCGTTTCAAAAGTATTTGAGCCATCCCCCAAGGAATTTTTTATTTTGAGAGAGCTGTTTTTTAAAAACAGCTCTCTCAGGAAAGAAAGTTTGGTGGCTTGTAACACTAAAGGTGTTATGAGACACCCTTACTCTCACCACAAATACTCTTTGTTAAAAAAGCCTGCTACTCTATGAAAATCTTTGATTTTCATAGAGTAGCAGGCTTTCTTAATTTAACGTGAGGTGCGGAAAATTGCAATAAACAGAGATCATCCAAAGGATGGTCTCTGTTTATTGCAATTTTCCGGCATATAAATGCAGGTATTTAGCTACATATTTTCCGATAACATCGAATTCTAAGTTAACAACCGTATCAGTTTTGATATTCTTGAAGGTGGTATGTTCATAAGTGTAAGGAATGATAGCCACTTTAAAGTATCGATCCACAGGATCGACAACAGTTAAACTTACTCCATTTACGCATACAGATCCCTTATCGACCAGGATGTGTTCTTTAGAGGGGGTATACTCAAAGGTATAATACCAACTTCCATCCAGTACTTCTACGTGCGTGCAGGTGGCAGTAGCGTCAACGTGGCCCTGCACAATGTGTCCGTCCAGGCGTCCGTTTGAGACCATAGATCGTTCGAGGTTAACCCAATCCCCGACGGTTAATCGTCCCAGATTACTTCTTTTGAGCGTTTCTTCGATGGCGGTTACTTTGTGCCATTGATCGCCCAGTGCTACTACAGTCAGGCAAACGCCATTATGACTGATGCTTTGATCAATTTTTAAGGCTGGTGAAATTTTTGAAACGATTGAAAAGTGCTTATTGCTTCCTTCTTTTTCAATATGTTTAATCTCACCAAGAGCCTCTATGATTCCGGTAAACATAATTGTTAATTTTTATCTTCTTTCACTTCTGATAAGTTCAATATATCCGCTGAGGATTTCCATATTTTCAATAACCCCTTCGAGGCGTTTTTCAAAGACTTTAGCTTTATAAAAATAGGTACCCTCGGCAAGGTTATCTCCATTGAGATTGGTTCCGTCCCAATTGATATCAGGATCTTCTGTTTCAAACACCAATTGGCCCCAACGGTTGTAAATTTGCATGTCAATCCGTTCTACAAACCGGTACGGGAATGGATTGAAAAAGTCATTTTGACCATCGCCATTGGGAGTGAAGGCATTGGGCAACTCGTAAACGGGGCAATTATCTATACAAACGATATTACTGAAGGCACTCTCATTGAGAAAGTTGGTATCCAGCGCTGTTACAGCGTAGCAGCCAGCCACTCCAAATTCAGATTGATGCTCGTAATTGGAATCATCAGGCGAGTTGATGGTTTCGATCAGTTGAAATTCTCCACCCTCTGTTGGCGTGTAATAGACATTGTAAGCTACTACGTCGTCAGTATCGTCGCAAAGGACGGTAGGATTACCCCAGTCGAGGAAGTTAAAGAAATCATCTTCTGCCGTTGAGGATGTGGCAATGTCACACTCATTGGTTACCTCTAAGGGGGGCGGACAAGGAGCGACATTATCTACAGGGATGCTACAAACCTGTTGAGATTTGTTGATCAGTGTACCGGAAGTGCCTGCGACTCCATAAGACCCGATACTTTCGACATAATAACAATATTCTAATCCGTTTTTAAGGCCATCATCCCTGTAGGTAAGATTTCCTGTTTGGTCAATAGAATCAAAAGTGACGCCATCGGGGTCTCTTCGATAAATGATATATTGGGTATTTTCCCAGGGAACCTCAAAAGACCAGTTGAGTATATTAGCGTTGTCGGTAGGGCTTATTTCCAGAAAAACGGAGGATGCTTCTGGAGTAATTCCCAGGGGTTGGCTTTCATTATTGACATAAAAGGCCACTTCATAAGTGTAGGGATTGTCAACGGTATTAAGGCTGGTATTATCAACAAATGTCGTGTCATTTGCTCCTGCAAAAGTAGGGCTGATGAAGGAGGCCCCCGGTACTTCCTCAAAAGTTGCCGGATTGATACCCGTTCCACGAAGTAATTGATAGCGATAAGGACCTGGATTCATGATGGTGTCGAGATCCTCTGCGATCGGTTTGGTCCATCGGACAAAGATTTGCCCGTTGGCGGCATCGGTTATTTCTACATCGACATTAGTAATGAGGGGAATATCTCTGCTAAGCTGTATACAAACTTCTTCTGATCGCAGACTTTGGACCCGATTGTAGGTAATGCCTTCTTCAGAGACCCTCGCAAATTCTCCCAAGACCCGGTAACAATACGTACGACCTCTTTCAACATCGGTGTCTCTGTAAGTATACCGCCCTCCCTCTATTTGTTGAAAATCAAAAGCAACCCGGGTATATCCCTGGCCATCTAGTCCTGGTTCGCATTCATCAAAGGGGACATTCTGCGGCCCCACTTTTCGCCAGATAGAAAAGCCTCTAAAATATTCATCTGCAACCTGATCGCATTGATAGGGAAGCTCCCAGCTAAGGTCTATCTCACCTGACAGGGCTTCGGCTTGTATATCTTCGGGGGGAGGTCCTACTACTTTTATCCTTACTGTTTTCAAATTGGCTAAGGGAACGGGGTGGTTATCTACCGCTTTAAATACGACAGAATAGAATTGATCTGAAATATGTTCGCAAGTAGTCTGCCAACGGAAAGTCCCCGAAACGGGATGCTGCTGAAAACCTGAAGGCACATCAAAAACAGCAGGGCTGGGGCTTACCTGAAATGGCCCGCCAAGAGCTGTTAGTTCAACCTCCTGGGGCGGGTTGATATCCGGATCGGTAGCAACCACATCAAATTCAAGCAATTCTCCGGCAATAACACAGATTTCATCAATAGTAGCGATTTCAGGTGGTTGATTATCACATTCTTTAATTAGAATTTGCATATCTCTGATGAGGGTGTCAATCGGGATGCCATCCCGGAATTCTATGATCTGTATAGCGATATTGTATTCACACGGAATTTGGGGCGATTCCCAAAGAATATCTCCTGTAATTCGGTTGATACTTAAATTATTAAATGGGCCAGGACCGATTAGGTTGACTGGTACATAATTCGGTACATTGGTATTGGGAGCTTGCTGAGGCGTAACGAATTCATAGGCAAGACTGTCGCCATCGGGCTCAAAAGCATTGGGGTTATGGATAAAAGGCTGACCAACACATCCGATGTCAATGGGGGGTTGGAGGAGAATGGGTGAATTATTGGGTCCGTCAAAGTTGGGATTGGTGAGGGTAACGGTTGTTTGGATATAAAACGGCACCTCAACTGAGTTGGGTTCGTTTACATTGCAGATTCCCGCATTCCTGTTGGGGTCTTGCATAGAAATTACATAATGACCAAATCCCGGATAGATATGATCCAAAACATAAAGATTTCTTTTGGTATCATTGGGCAGGATTTCTCCCTGAGGGGTACCGCCGGGGCCAACAGGTCCGTTGACGCGGCCGATCGTTTCGCAAGGCCCATTAATATCCCAGCAAATGGTGAGCGAATCCCTATCGGCAGGAACACTACTGGCCTTGGTATAAGTAGTGATGGTACAGCGTATGGAAAGATCTCCGGTTTGGACATAGGTGATTTCACCTGCTCTATTGTGGGTGGCATAACTGAAGGTGGCTATCAATAGCAAGGAAAAAGTTAGTAAAAAAATAGTTATAAATCTCATATTTATTATTGATTACTATTTAGTATTGAGGAAGAATGGTTAATTGAGTTGACTAAGTATTATTTGATTGACCGTAAAAAGCATCCATTGATCGTTTTTAGATAAAAAACGTTAAATAACTTCAATAAAAGAAACGATGAACAGCACTAATTAGTTTGTGGAAAGTGGCGATATAACGACAAAACGATTGAACGACAGGCTGGATGTGTGTTAGCTTACGGGTTAATTTATGAAGAAGGTTCCAGTTTTTCGAGGCAGGTTTTTAGGGCGGTTCTCCAATGAGGGATTTGGAGGTTGAAAGTAGATTTGATTTTTGTTTTATTTAATAGGCTGAAGGGGGGGCGTTGAGCGGGCGTTGGATAGTCTTTGGTTTCGATTGGATTTACTTGGCAGCTTATGTTATTTAGTTCGAAGATAGCAAGTGCAAAATCATACCAGCTACAGACCCCTTCATTGCTATAATGAAAGATGCCTGACAAGGTTTCGCGGTCTAACGTTTTACGTTCTATTTGTTGGATGATATTGAGGGTAGCTTGGGCTAGATGCAGAGCATAAGTGGGCGAACCGATTTGGTCAAACACAACATTGAGTTGCGTTCTTTCTTTGCCCAGGCGAAGCATAGTTTTGACAAAATTATGACCGAAAGTGGAGTAGACCCAGGAGGTACGGATGATAGTGGTATTAACCAGTAAGGATAATGCTTCCTGCTCGCCCTCTAGTTTCGTTTTGGCGTAAACACCTTTTGGGGAGGTAGGGTCGGATTCGATAAAAGGCGTATTTTGGTTATTGTGGTAGACGTAGTCTGTAGAAAAGTGAATCAAATGGGAGCCGGCTTCTCTACAAGCTAAGGCCAGGTTTTGGACACCTTTGACATTTATAAGTTGGGCTAGCTCAGGTTCCGATTCAGCTTTATCCACAGCCGTGTAGGCGGCGCAGTTAATGCAGAAGTCGATGGGGTTATCGCGGAAAAAGGTAAGGACATCTTGTTGGTCGGTAATATCGAGCGAAGCGATATCGGTGTAAAGAAATTGAAAATGGGGGAAGGAAGTGCTTATTGTCTGGAATTCTTGTCCGACTTGGCCGGAAGCGCCGGTGATCAGGATGTGGGTCATAAAGAAAATTTTCGATGTTCTCCAAATGCGGGTTGTTGTTGATCTTTAGCAGAGATGACAAATTCTTTTTCCGGAACACCCCAATCGATTGCCAATTGAGGATCGTTGAAGTGAATGCCCCCCTCGTGTTCTTTTGAATAAAAGTTATCACATTTATAATAGAAAACGGCTGTTTCGCTAAGCACCAGATAACCATGAGCAAACCCCCGGGGAACAAACAGTTGTTTTTTGTTTGCTTCACTTAAAACAATTCCGTAGCTTTTGCCATAGCTAGGTGAACCTTCTCGAATATCGACGACCATATCCAATACTTCACCTTGCAGTACACGCACCAGTTTTGCTTGAGCAAAGGGAGGAATTTGATAGTGCAACCCTCTCAAAACACCATAGGTAGATTTGGCCTGGTTATCCTGAACAAAATCTACATCAATATTTCCGGCTTTAAAGGTGTTTTGATTGTAGCTTTCAAAAAAATAACCACGTTCGTCTTGCCATACTTTCGGCTCAAAAATCTTTAAATCCGGAATGGGGGTATCGAAAAAAGGCATTGAATACAGTTAATGATTAGTGGTTAATAATGAGTAGTAAAGCTAAATAGAGTAATTGGTAATTAATTTTAGATGACCTGAAATTATCAATTATTCCCTATTAGATCGTTCTACTTTTGTCTAAAATAGATTGATAATGGAACACCCGTAAAATTAAAATTTTTCCGCAATTGATTTTCCAAAAACCGGCGATAACTTTCTTTTACGTATTTAGGGTGGTTACAGAAAAAAGCGAAAGCAGGGTAATAGACGGGCAGTTGGGAGACAAACTTGATCTTGATATATTTACCTCTATAGGCGGGTGGAGGATTTCGCTCGATGACTTCGAGCATAATATCATTGAGTAAGGAGGTTTTGATGCGTTGTTTCCGGCGTTGGTAGACTTCAAGTGCTTCCTCGATCGCTTTAAAGATGCGTTGCTTTTCGAGTGCGGAGATAAAAATTATGGGAACGTCGGTAAAAGGAGCGATTTTGGACCGGATCAATTGCTCGAAATCTCGGGGTGTATTGGTTTCTTTTACGATCAGGTCCCATTTATTGACGAGTAAGACGATACCTTTTTTCCGCTTTTGGGCCAGTTTGAAGATGCTCATATCCTGCGATTCAACTCCTGTTTGAGCATCGATAAGGAGGAGGCAAACATCTGCCTCTTCGATTGATTTAATTGCTCTGAGTACCGAGTAAAACTCCAGGTTTTCGTGTACTTTGGCCTTTTTTCGAATACCGGCTGTATCTATAAGCAAAAATTCTTTTCCGAATTTATTGTAGTGGGTATTGATAGAATCTCTGGTCGTCCCGGCGATATCGGTAACAATATTGCGTTCTTCTCCGATCAGGGCATTGACCAGGGAAGATTTGCCTACGTTGGGCTGGCCTACGATAGCGAATCGGGGAATATCGGTTTCCTCTGGCGGGCTGTCGTCGATCTTTTCGGTAACGGCATCGAGCAAGTCGCCGCTACCACTTCCAGTGAGGGAGGAGAGGAAGAAAGTTTCTTCAAAGCCAAGGCTCCAGAATTCGTTGGCTTCGAGCATTCGGGTATTGTTATCTACCTTATTGACAACAAGGAGTACGGGTTTTTCGGATTTTCTGAGCAGGTCAGCCACCTCCTCGTCCAGGTCGGTAATGCCGGTGGTTACGTCGACCATAAAGAGGATAACAGAAGCCTCCTCGATCGCTATTTTTACTTGAGATCGAATAGCCGCTTCGAAGACATCTTCGGAGCTTTTGACAAACCCCCCGGTATCGACAACGGTGAAGGTTTTTCCATTCCAGTCACAGGGGCCATACTGCCGATCTCTCGTCACCCCGCTAATATTATCAACGATGGCTTTTCTCCCTCCAATCAGACGGTTGTAGAGTGTTGATTTTCCTACATTAGGTCTTCCTACTATGGCAACGATATTTCCCATTGGTTTGATTTGCTGTTCGGCTAAATTAAGAAAAGTTTGGAAAAACGGGTAGGGGCGGTGTAGGTGTTTAGGTGTGGCACACCTATAGGTGTGGCACACCTATAGGTGGGGCATAACAATCATAGCTATTTTTTAAATCATTGATAACCAAAGTGTTGCAACATCCTCTCGTCGTCCCGCCAGTTGTCTTTGATTTTTACATGGAGATCCAGGAAAACTTTCTGTTCCAGCCATTTTTCGATAGCTATGCGAGCCTCAGTGCCCAGCTTCTTTATTTTACAGCCTCCTTTACCGATCAGAATGGGTTTTTGCGATTTGCGGGCAACAAAAATAGTGGCATCTATACGTACTATAGGATCCCCGTTTGTTGTGGTGCCTTCTTTAAAAAAGTTGATCAGCACCTCAGTCGAATAGGGTATTTCCTGGCGATAGAGTTCCAAGATATTCTCCCGGATAATTTCACTGACAAAGAAACGCTCCGGCCGGTCCGATAACTGATCTTTGGGATAATAAGCAGGCCCTTCAGGCAAATTTTCCATTAAGGTGTGAAAGAGTTGATCCACATTAATCTTTTGAAGAGCGGAAATTTGAAAGACCTTTTGAAAAGCCACTTTTTCCGTCCACCAATTGGTTATAGTCGCCACCTGATCTTCTTTTTCGAGGTCGATTTTATTGATGACCAAAAATAACGGAACCTCTACTTGCTGGAGTCGTTGAATAATAGGATCGTCTTCCTCGTAACGTTCAAACAAATCAGTAACGAAAAGCATCAGATCAGCGTCCTCGAAAGTAGAATGGGCAAAACGATTCATGGCTTGCTGCATGCCATATTTAGGATCCTTTATGAGCCCGGGCGTGTCGGAAAATACCATCTGAAAATCCTCACCACTAAGGAGCCCGATAATCCGGTGTCGAGTAGTCTGTGGTTTGCTGGTAATAATAGACATGCGCTCCCCCACCAGAGCATTCATTAATGTTGATTTGCCTACATTCGGCCGTCCGATAATATTAATAAACCCAGATTTATGCATATTTCTAATACATCAGTTCTTTAATCTTACCTTCCACCAATGCATCAATGGCCTGATACAAAATTTTTGGTTTCTGCGGTCTCCAGTTGACATTATTGAACTGTTCTCCAAAATTGAGAAAAAAGTGCAGCTGTGTATCGAAAAACTCGTCCTTTACGTGATTGAGCGTATTGAGCAAAACGATCCAGCCTCCTTCCTCTAAAGCTTCTTCATGCCACTCTTCATAATAACAATCGTCAGAACCATGAAAATTAAGGACATTTTCGCAGACCATAATAAACTTAGAAATACCTTCCTTTTGAAGCGGATCAATAATCTCTTGCTTGAGGATCATTATATCATTTTGAAGGCAATCATTCCATTCCCCAATCATTTCGATAATGGCAAATCCTTCCTGGTAGTCCGCAAAAAGAATTTTTAAATAAAGGGTACTCGACCCAAAATGATCCCACTGAGGATGAATATAATAATTGTAAATGGTGTTCGAAAAATGAAATTCGCTGTATGTTCTTCCATAAAAGGGCGACCGCTCATCTTCCGACGCTACGTAGTGTTCTCTCCAGGCGTAATGCGGCTCTATGTCATGCATAAGTAATTATGTTAATATGTTCTGTTTTTTGCAAGATAGCTTTTTTTATACAGGGTAACAATAGCAGCAAGCGATGGTTGACAGATTGGCAGAGGAGGGGAATGTACAATGAGCAATGTACAATGAGCAATGAGCAATGTGCAATGAATAATTAACGTGAGGTTCGACTTTAATAAAAATAAAAAAAGCCTCCCGCGCCCTT
>CAZHOV010000099.1:0-19546 GCA_964534315.1 uncultured Saprospiraceae bacterium
GAAAAAAGGGTATATTACAAGGGTCGTTCTTTGAGCAAAAAGTGTGCAGAGGTTTTCAGGGGTCGATCCACTGGCAATGGACTTCGCAAATGTGTCACCCTATGTGTATACTCTGAATAACCCCGTATTTTTGGTAGATCCAGATGGGAAGGCGCCTATACCTCCGCATGAATACACTGTTTATCATGATAAAGATGGAACGGTTAGAGAGGTTAGGAAAACCTCAAACAAAGGAGGAAATGATCATGACAAGGTTACCCATGTTTATGGAACTATCCCGGAAGCAGGTTCAAGTATAAAGACCTTAGAGTATGACAACCAGTGGGGGGCCAATGGCCAAAGAGATTTTGATGCAGATGGAGTACCTGTCGGATTTATAGGATATCATCCCGCTACCGGAGCAATCACTCCTACTGACAATCCTATCGAATGGGCTTTAGAAGCTCCAATTAAAGGAACTATTAGTACAGGGATAGTTTTATTTGCCATATTCAAAAATAAAGGGGATAATTTAGCAAAATCTGCTGTTAAAAAGAAGTTACGGAATGGTCATCTAGCAGGTGGCGTTCATGATAAAACAAAAGTGCCATTTACTACAGATGGATTTCCAGATTTCAGCGAACCTTTATATAAAGGTGGAAAAAATGATGTTATGATCAAACCTACAGGTAACCGAGCTAAAGATTTTTCAGCTGCGAATAAAGCAGCGGGATATTCGTCCACACCTAAGGGATATACTTGGCACCATCATCAATCTACAGGTCGTATGCAGTTGGTTAATTCTTCAATACACTCAAAAACTGGACATACGGGTGGATTTTCATTGTGGAAATTTTAAAATTTAAAAATGGTAAAATTTTTAGAAACAGAAGAACAAGTAAGTAAAGAACACATTACTGAACTTGAAAAGAAATTGGGTTTTGAGTTTCCATCTGATTATGTTAAACATTTAATGGAATATAATGGTGGGCGCTGTGAGCCTAATTTGTTCTCCTTTGAAGAAGATGGGAAGTTCACACAATCTTCAGTAGACTGGTTTTTGGCTTTATACGATGGTGAATTCGATAATTTAGAAACCTACTTCAGAGATTATAAAATTGATGTGAAAAGAATGCCTACTTCATTTTTTCCGATTGCTCACGATCCAGGTGGTAATTTGATTTGTATGGATAAAATTGATGGCCGGATCTATTTTTGGAATCACGAAAAGGAAGTGGATTATTTTTTTGTTGATGACAGTGAAAGATCCAATTTATATTTTATCGCCGAAAACCTTGATGAGTTTATATCTAACTTATCTGATGAGTTTGCTTAAAAGATTGGAAAGGGGCTTGGAAAACGTAAGATTACAGGGAGCCTCGCAAATGTGGGGCTTTCTTATTTAGCGAAAGCCTGTTTAGTTCTGACATTTTGCAAAAGTCCATCAATGGTGTATAAGATGTGGACTCGATCTTCTTCGGGAAGTTGTTGAATGGCCACTTGTTAAAAGAAAAAAAAGATGTGTGCATCGTTCAGGAGTTTGCCGGTCATCGCTGCACTTCCAGTACCGAAGCCTATCTGCAAACGGGGCTGGAGGAGTTAAAACAGGCCATTGCGCAAAAACATCCGTTGCAATAGAAACCCTTTTTAATATAAAATCGTTAACTTTATGAATCTAACTATCAATTTATTGCTTATGAGTGCGATAGAACTTCGCGAAGAAATTAACCGCTATCTGGACGAGGTCCAGGATGAATCCTTCCTCAAAGTGGTTCACTCCATGCTAGGTACTTATATCAAAGAGCAGGAAGATCCGATCATTGGATGGGACATAGAAAGTAACCCCCTTTATGCCAGTGCCTTGAAAGAAGAATATGCAAAACGGGTTGAAGAAATGAAGCAGGGCAACTCTACAAGTATAGAAGCGCTGAAAAAAGAAGCCTCCGAATGGTAAGCTACAAAGTGAGTGCTAGCGAAGAAGCAAAACAAAGCCTGCAGCAGATATATAACTGGTTAAAAATGGAAGTATCTTTGCTTACTGCTCAAAAGGTTAGAGACGGCATTTTAGACGAAATCGCAGCATTAGCTGACATGCCTCATCGTCATGCTATTGAAAAAGCAATACAACACAATGAGATTGTTTACCGAAGAATCTTGAAATGGTCATACCGAATTATTTTTACTATCGATGAGGAGTTAGTCGAAGTATTAGTGGTTGACATTGTACACACCAAGCGAGATCCGAAAAAATTACAAGATCAGTTTGGCGATTAAAGCCCACCCCCACACGATCAGTACAACCCAACAAAAGCCCCCCATCCCGATATCCATCAGGACAGGCATTGAGGCCTCTTCGTCCGGCAACTTACTCACCACATCATGATCCTTCCCTTCGATGACCTCCGGGACATAGTCCCCTTCGGAATTGGTCAGTCCCCCGCCGAATCTTGTTCTTTGAGCAAAAAGTGTGCAGCGGTTTTTAAGAGATGACCGCTTAAGTAGTAAGGCAAAAAAATTGGTATAAAAAATCTTTTTGAGTTCGGTCATTATTTCCTGCGTTCATTCCAGGTATTCAATCACTTAGTCTATAATGGCCGAACAGATTTATTATACAAGCAATTTTGATTTGCCGCTTAATCACGGCTGTTATTTTAAAATACCTTTAAATTCTTCAGCATCGGCTCTGGAAGTGTATTTCTGAATCCAGGCACGATCATTTTTATTGGTGAGATCAACAGTGCCGGGCCAGGAAATGGTGGCCCTTAGCATGTCATTTAAAATGGGAGTTACAGTAGCCCGGTTTTCCCACGATAAAAGGACCAGTTCACGCAAGGCCCCGGGAGATTTTTTGCTGGCGATAACCCTCAATTTTTGCGCCCATTCTTCATCATTTCCCTTAGTGAGTTCAAATCCTTTTTGCCGCATGACCTCCCAACGAGCTTTGTCGGGAAGAAATCCATACCGGGCCCAGGCCACTACACCATCGTCACCCCCTCCAATTCTGGAAGCACTTAGCGATATTTTCTTTACTTTTAAACTATCATATAAAGGCAACAAACTGTTGCTAAATAATTCTTTTCCTCCACCAGTTGCAACCACGGATTCTATATAAACCTGGAATTTTCCGAAGGTACTTTTAGTAAATACCTGGTTTAGTGAAAATATCGTTTTTCTTGTCTTGAATGTTTCTTCATCAATGGCTTTGTGATTATCCACCTCAATGATCAGGCGTACTCCGGGAGGATCTGTAGAGCCTAATAAAGTCACGGTAATAGGTAGTACTTTTTGCTCTGGGGCAAGATATTTATCCAACATTTCATCGATAATGACCGAAAGAGATTTTTTCATCATGTGTTTATCCCAGAAAGTATCGTCTTTCTCTGTTATACTAGAGCTGGAAGAATTTTCAATGGCGGGATACTTTTCTTTAAGAGTATCAATTTCTCGGACTCGGTCATCCTTTAGAATATGTTTTCTTTGGATGGGCGTGTGGCCTGTAAACGTAGGATTTGCAATAGCATGATATTTGGCAGCCTTTTTAGATTGAGGGCCATTATTGGCGGCTTGTTGTAATTTTAGTTGAGCTACAGCTTCCGGCCGATTGTCGACAAATGGGACGTTTTTAAAACCTGCATTCATTTTTCTTTCTGAAGCTGCAGATTGCGTTTGGTTTTTATTTTTAGAAATATGCTCTTGCATTTAGTAAAGCTAAGAAAAATCTGGAAATGTCCGATCATTCAACGATTTTTGATTGTAATGAACTTGATTATAGTGATTAGGTAAAGAGGTCTTGTAACATTAAGTTATTGCCACCAAGGCCCTCCTCACAAACCCATTCTATTCCTTCTCCAAATAATTACTTATCTTAGGCGATCAGCTTTCTTTTGTCCAAGGAATTAACCCCTAATTGAAAGATCAGAACACCATGAGCCAGCCAACGTCAAAAAATGGATTTTTTAAGCATTTCAAAGGTGACCTTTTAGGCGGACTCACCGCCGGTATTGTTGCCTTGCCGCTGGCGCTGGCATTCGGATTGAGTTCTGGACTAGGGCCTGACGCGGGCCTCTATGGCGCTATTTTTATTGCGTTTTTTGCTGCCCTGTTTGGCGGAACGCCGACCCAGATCTCAGGCCCTACGGCTCCAATGACGGCAGTAAGTATGTTGGTAATTGCCAGCATCGTCCAAGCGAATGAAGGAAATGTAGGTCAGGCGCTTCCGGCTATCTTGACCGTCTTTCTGGTGGCCGGACTGATTTTAATCGTTTTAGGGTTAACCAAGGTCGGGAAGTATATCAAATATATCCCCTATCCGGTAGTCTCCGGATTTATGACCGCTATTGGCGTTATTATTCTGGTCACTCAACTACTGCCCGCCTTGGGCTACTATGCCAGCGAAGATCAACAATTGGTCGAGCAATTCAAACCAAAGGCCGAAGAAGTACTACTGGATAAAATACTGAAGGATGAAGCGGGAGAAGGCATTCTGGTATTGGAAGATTTTAAGGAAACGATTAAGCGAGCCGAAAATATAACGGAAGGAGAAATCCAACTTGAAGCAAAAGTGCTGGCGTCCAAACATGCCTCCGGAGTGATTGGAGCTTTTCGCGTAATCGGTAGAGCTATCGCTAACATCAATATTACGGAATTGATCCTGGCCCTGCTCACTATTTTTATTATCTATGGATTTAAGTATATAACCAAAGCTATTCCCAGCACCCTTGTCGCTCTTGTGGTTGTTTCGGGAGGTGCTTACCTGCTGCAGATGCAGGGAGCAATTGCCTACCGGCCCATTCCGGTCATCCCTTCTGGCTTTCCCATGCCTCAACTCGAAATCTTTACAGGGTTTCAGATCGCTCAACTCGCACCTTATGTATTTTCAGCCTTTACGCTGGCTTTTCTGGGCGCCATCGATTCTTTGCTTACTTCTGTAGTTGCTGACAATATGACCAAAACGCGTCATAATCCGAATAAGGAACTGGTAGGACAGGGGATCGGAAACAGTATAGCCGCAATCTTTGGCGGAATACCCGGAGCGGGCGCCACTATCCGGACGGTTGTAAATATTCAGGCCGGCGGTAAAACCAAGTTCTCGGGAATGATCGCCGGAGTCCTTTTATTGATCATACTGCTTGCACTCGGCCCCGTCGCCTCCCAAATTCCTGCAGCGGTCCTGGCCGGGATTCTAATTACGGTAGGAATAGGTGTCATGGATTACAAAGGGCTCAAAGCTCTTCCCACTATGCCGGCATCCGAGACCGTCATCATGTTTACCGTGCTAATCCTGGCTGTGGTTTGGAATCTCGTCTATGCCGTAGGAATTGGTCTGATCATCGCGGCCCTGGTCTTCATGAAAAAAATGGGCGATCTGACAACTGGTAAGTCTTCCGTAAGTGCACTTGAGGAAACTAAACTTTCCGGAACCGGCGAACCTCTTTTGAATGACGAACGGAAACTCTCCGATAATATAAAAGACAAGGTCTACATCAAGCATCTGGACGGGCCATTATTTTTTGGGTATACCAGCGATTTTTTGAAATTATCTAAGAATGTACCCGATAGCGCCAGCCATGTCATTCTCCGGATGGATAAGGTGCCCTATGTGGATCAATCTGGCCTGTTTACCCTGGAAGATGTGATCATCGATATGGAAAGACGCGATATGGAAGTGTTGATCGTAGGCTTAAACGAACAGCCCAAACTGCGGATGATGTCCATAGATATTATCCCCGACCTGATCAGTGAAGAACATTTGTTTGATGATTTTGATTCCTGTCTCGCTTTTATTAAAAAAGACATTGAGGATAATAAGAAAACAAACAGGTCATCAGAAGGGACAGCTTAATTTTTAGGGAACCAGGGGATTAACATATTCGTGCGGGCTTTATACTGCTGGTATTTTTTATTGCCTTCATATTTATGTTCCAACATAGGCACACCAGAAACATACCGGATCAATAAAGTAATGGTTACGGGGCCAATAATGCCGTACAGGCTGTTATCCAAAGGTAAAGTGATCATAAAAACACCCCACCACATCATAATTTCTCCAAAATAATTGGGATGCCGGGTGTATTTCCAAAGTCCGTGCTGTATAATTTTGCCCTTGTTGGAGGTGTCTTTTTTGAATTGAGCCAATTGATAGTCTCCGACAGCCTGGAAGTAAAATCCGATCAGCCAAACGAGGATACCTAGGAAAGAAATGATTGAAAACGATTGATCTGGATCCTGGCTGCTCAAGATAACGGGCAATAACACAATAGGAATTAAAAGGGCCTGAAGTAGAAAAACCTGTAAAAATGATCTCCAGAGAAAGGTTGCTCCCCAACTTTCCCGCCAGGCTTTATATCGAAAATCTTCTTGCTTTTTTATATTCCTGGAAAATATAAAAATGGAAAGTCGTAAGCCCCAAATGGTCACCAGGAGATAACAAACTTGACTAACGATACCTGAAGGTTCATTTAGGAATAAATATCCGCATAGTAGAATATAGCCCAACCCCCAGGCGATATCTGCAATATCGCTTCTTTTGAATAGAATGGATAAACCATACCAAAAGGTGGCATATCCCGCCATTATTAAGATGCAGATTATCAAAACTTCGACCATCGTCTATGCTAACCATTTCATGATAAAATAACCGGCAGTGCTTACGAGGCCGGTGAGGACAATACCCCAGGAAATATCAATAAACACTACTTCTAACGGCCAATCCTTGAGGGTAGCCAGATTGGTCAGATCATAAGTGGCATAAGTGAAAAAACCGAATAACCCGCCGTATAGAATGGCATAGCGGAGGGAATCCTTTTCTACTGCCGGCAGGATAGCAAAAACGAAAATTCCGACAATAAAAAGAAGGTAAAAGATAAGGGCTGCTGACCAATTGACCTGATCGCTCAACAGATGTCCGATATACTTTTGGTATAAATTTTTGGCAATAATTCCCAACCAAAGCAGGTCAATTGCAAAAAAGACGACAGTGGTAAGTAAATATCCAATGATGAGTTTCGACATAATCCGTTTTTTAGTGGTTAACAGTCACTTTGATCAGCAACTAAATGAGGTTTGGTGAAAATTGTTTTCTGAAAATTACCTATATTTCTGGAAAAACAGGTAGTTTTTCATGAATATCGAAGAATTTCGTAATTATTGCCTCTCCAAAAAAGGCGTCGAAGAATCTTTTCCCTTCGATGAAGAAACGCTTGTCTTTAAAGTGATGGGCAAAATGTTTGCGCTTGCAGGCCTGGAGTATGAAAACCTGGAAGTCAATCTCAAATGTGATCCGGGGAGGGCCATCGAACTGCGTGAGGAATATGGAGAGGTCCGTCCCGGCTACCACATGAACAAGAAGCATTGGAATACTGTTGCTTTTGAAGGTTCTCTGGATGATAGCTTCCTCAAAGAATTGATCGACCACTCTTACGATCTGGTAGTGAAAGGGTTGAGGAAAAAAGACCGGGATATCCTGGAGAATCTTTAATTCTTTTTACTATTCATTATTTACTTTCATGGAAATAGATTATCTGGTTGTAGGCCAAGGTGTTGCGGGTACGCTTCTCACTCATTTTTTAAAGCAAAAAAACTGCGCTGTACACGTAGTTGATCAAGAGCATAAAGGCTCTTCTTCAGCGATTGCAGCCGGTATCATGAATCCGGTTACAGGGAAGCGAGTAGTTAAAAGCTGGAGGGTAGAAGACTTCTTTCCTTTTGCAAAGGCTACTTATCAGGAGTTGGAGCAGGTACTTGGCGTTGAGATTTACCACGAGCGTCCTATCCTCAGAGAACTTAAAAATAACGATGAGGAAAACAGGTGGTTTACCCGTTCTGCCTTACCCGATTTCCAACCTTACTTATTCACAGCTCCGGATACCCACAACTTGGAGGAAGTCGTAAAGCCCGTCCGCATGCTGGGAGAGATCCGAGGTGGGGGAAATGCGCTGCTACCGGTTCTGATAGAGGCCTATAGAGATCTATTAATCAAGAATCAGGAGATTACGTTAGAGGCATTTGCCCACGACAACATCACGTATTCCGACGGTTGTGTCCTGTACAAGCAATTTAAGGCCAAAAAGATCGTCTTTTGTGAAGGGCATGCCGGCAGATTCAATCCGTTTTTCGCTTATTTACCCTTTGAAGTGAATAAGGGAGAGCGCATGATCATTGAGATTCCGGAGGTCCAATTAGACTTCCTTTTTAAAAAAGGGTTGCTCTTTCTGGTTCCGTGGAATAACCCCCATCAATACTGGGTCGGCTCCACCTATGTCTGGGAATTTGAAGATGACGGCCCTTCTCAGGAAAGCTATCATGAGATTATCCGGAATCTTGAAAACACCCTAAAAGTTCCCTATGAGATACTAGATCACAACGGGGCCATCCGTCCTTCCGTTAAAGACAGAAGACCCCTGTTAGGTGTCCACCCGAAGCATCAAAAATTAGCTATCTTCAACGGATTGGGTACCAAAGGCGCTTCCCTGGGGCCTTTCTGGGCTAATGCTATGGTCGATCATTTGGTAGATGGTGCTCCCCTGGATGAAGAGGTAAATATTCAACGATATCAGGAAAAAATGAAATAGGAGAGTAGGATAATTGGAGAAATGATGCTGTCTTATAAGTTGATGAGCCATGCTCTTAGGGATTTTTATAGAAAAAAGAGATCTCTCGAATAAGAAGGTTTGGTGTCTCGTAACACCTAAGGTGCTA
Source organism: uncultured Saprospiraceae bacterium (assembly GCA_964534315.1). Taxonomy (GTDB): domain Bacteria; phylum Bacteroidota; class Bacteroidia; order Chitinophagales; family Saprospiraceae; genus CAZHOV01. The sequence goes on from CAZHOV010000099.1 coordinate 8,677, forward strand.
CGAGACACCCTCAAGAGATTTTTTTATTTTCCCAAGAGGATTTTAGTACCTAAATTAATCTCTAGATTACCATTGTTGTGGCCAGGGCGTTGCGTATAGCCTGCCTGCAGATCGAGTATGATGAGGTCGGTCAATCGTATATTGACACCACCCCCTGCTTTCCATTGAAAAAGTGAGTTATTCTCCAGGTTGGTAAGCAAACCCGATTTTACGAATAGATAGGGATCGATCTGTTTGTGTTTTGGAGCAAAATAGTAACGGGTCGTTAAATTGGTTTGTGCTGCAAAATTAGAGATTCCCGGCGCGAAGAGATTTACTTCTCCTCCAATCGTCCAACGATTGCTGACGAACTGGCTATATTCGAAATTGGCTTGTAAATCCGTAATAAACTCAGTAGCGGAAAGGGTTAAATCGCCACTCATGATCTTACTTCCCTTTTTTAATCCGCCCAATCCGTCACTCAACTTTTTTGAACTTTTTCCGAAATAGGGGAGCAAATTAAGGGAGAATTCTAAGCTGCTGTTTTGGAAAAGTTGTTCGGTAAACCGGTAATTAAGCGAGCTGTTTAGCACCACATTTGGGCGAATGAAGAAGAAACTTCCAATACCAAGATTTCCGGTCAGATGTCGCTCAGTAGGTCTGAACGGACGTTCTTTGGCAGTGAAGTGTGAACTCAAAAGCCCCGCTCCGCCTTCCAGATAAAACTGAAATTTTGAGTCAGGGTTGGTTAGAAAATACCTCAATCTGGGAGCTACCTCAGTGGTCTGGGTCCTTAAGCCCTCTTCCTGAAAGTATTGGTGTTGTAAGCTCGTCCCAATAGAAAGCCGATTACTCAGCATGTAGTCGAAAGAGGACTGCTGGTTGAAGAGTAGTTGATCATTTTGCCACAACAGTTGTGAATTCCAGTTGCCTGAAAAGTCGCCCTTTTGAATTTGGGCAGATAAGTTAGCATAAATACACAGACCTGCCAGTACAAAATAGATTTTTTGTAATTTCATAATACCTTGATTTAGTGTTAGAAAATTGCTTAGCAGGTAGGTGTGTAAAAAAATCAAAACAGGATCGACTAAAATTTGTTGATCTTATTATTGATTTATCAATTTCTAACTTTATAAGTTGTTGAAAGTTATTTTCTGTATAGATTTACATTAAAGAACATTATCTATGCTGAGTGGTTGTATGTGCAAAAAAGTTATTTTGCAATCTATTTATTCACGAAAAATGAAGTGTTATGATTTCAGAAAAAATGATCGCCGCATTAAACGAGCAAATTAAATTGGAAGGTTATGCATCTTATCTATATTTATCAATGGCATCCTGGTGCGACAATAAGGGGTTAGAAGGCTGCACTCAGTTCTTACATCGGCAGTCGGAAGAAGAGCGGGAGCATATGCTTCGCATTTTTCATTACTTAAGTGAAGTAGATGCGCATGCGATTACACCTGCCATTCCGCAACCCCCCTTGGAGTTTGATTCTGTTAAAGCAATCTTCAATCTTTTATACGAGCATGAGCAAAAAGTAACGAAGTCGATTCATAAACTGATGAATCAGGCCGTTAAGGAAAATGACTATTCTACTATTAACTTCTTACAGTGGTACATTGAAGAGCAACGGGAAGAAGAAAACCTTGCCCGAACGATCCAGGACAAGATCGAACTGATCGGCGACGGTCCTCAAAGCCTTTATTACGTAGACAAAGAACTGGCTAAAATCAATGCGGCTGAATTGGCTGCGGAAGGAGAGTAGGGAACTTGGAAAATAGGAGAGTAGGAAATTGGGAAAATAGGAAAATCCTTAATGCTTAACTCTTAATTTTCCTGTTTTCCAGATTTCCTTCCTTCCAAGTTTCCATTTTTTCCACTCAGTCTTCAAACTTATAGCTGCCGAGCTCATCTTCGTGGGTGTAATAGATCATCCCGGGCCAGAGGGGCTCGGGCATTTGTGCTGACCATTGGTTAAGTGCGGTTAAAAGTTCTTTCACCCGCTTTGGCGATGTCGGAGCCAGGTTATTTTGTTCGATAGGGTCTGTTTTCATATTGAATAAAAGGGTATCCGGAAAAACGTCATCGATCATAAGTTTCCAATCATTTTGGCGGATAGCCCGGGCGTTGCCCATTTGCCAGCAGAGGGTTTGTTCGAGTGCAGGGGAATCGGCTTGTTGAACGTAGGGTAAAAGACTATTTCCGTCATAGATCCTGTCTTGAGGCAACTCTGTTCCAGCTACGCCGGCGGCGGTAGCAAAAATATCCAAAGCGGAAACGGGAAAATTTTTCTGTTGATTTTCCGGAATGGTTCCTTTCCATTGCACCATAAACGGTACCCTTATGCCACCCTCGAAATTGGTGATTTTTCCGCCGCGGTAGGGGGCATTGTCGGTCGTCATGGTGTAAGTAGCTCCGCCATTATCGCTTAAAAAGAAGACGATGGTATTTTCCTCCAGCTCCAGTTCCTTCAGTTTATTCATGACCGTTCCAACCGCATCATCCATAGAAGCGATCATGGCATGATACACCTTTTTAGTTGGATCTTCGATATGGTCGAATTGTTCAACGTAACTTTTGGGGGCCTGAAGCGGGGTGTGCGGAGCGCTAAAAGGGACGTATGCAAAGAAGGGTTGATCTTTGTGTTGTTCAATGAAGTCTACCGTCTCCTCTGCGATTCGCTGGGTAAGGTATTCCGGTTCTTCGATAACCTCGCAATTGCGGTAGATCTGACTTTCTCCTACCCTCGAACTTTTCCAGATAAATTCATCGGTCCAGTCTTCCGGTACATGCCGGTTGACGATCCATTCGGCATCTTCAGGGCCGAAAAGGGAATGAGAATAATAAAACCCGTAGCTATAATCGAAACCGCGATTACAGGGCAGGGCAAAATCCGCTGCTCCCAAGTGCCATTTTCCGATAAATGCCGTCTGGTAATCGTATTTTTTTAATAATTCAGCCAACGTAATTTCAGAGGGCGGGAGCCCCTGCATTTTTCGATCTTCAATACGCGGGACCTCCGTCATAGGGACCGGACTCCACGGGTCGCTATTGACGAAGGTGGTAAAACCGTAGTATTGAAGCCTGTTTTTTAAATAGATATCGTGAGGCTGAAATTCATAACCGAATCGCTGCTGATACCTTCCGGTAAGCAGTCCTGCTCTGGAGGGGCTACAAATAGGAGAAGTAACATAACCGTCTGTGAAGGTTACCCCATTTTTACCGATAGCGTCAATATTGGGCGTATTGATCAACGTACTTCCATAAAGGGAAATATCGGTTTGAGCCAGATCGTCGGCCATAAAAATAATAACATTCGGGCGCTGCGTCTCGGCATTTTTCCGGATTGGCTTTTCCAAAAAGGCAGCTTTCCTTTCAATCATGTCTTCGTCAAAAGAGATCGCAAATTTTTCGGATTCAAAAGGCCATAGTAACCAGGAAAAAGTAACAATAAGCGTAGGCGTTATCCAGTAGATCGAGCGTTTTAATTTTCGTTTCATGCGCCAAAAATACAGAATAATTACGGAATTTGGTAGATGACTTTCTACTCGTTACTTACGGTTATCCTTAATGCATTCAGCCCTTGAACCCCTTGGAGTTTTTCCAGGTCTAATTCTTCAATCTCATTGGTGATCAATCCTATCTTTTGGAGGTAGTTGATATACCGGAGGTATTCTTTTTTATCCTCTTCAAATTGGAAGACGATAGCGATCTTCCCGGCGAGGGTGAGGCGCTGATCCGTACCTTTTACATAGGCTTTATCAATGCGTTTTTTTACAATTTCATATCGGGCATTATAGGTACCGTCCACGTCAAAGCGTTTTTCATCCATTCTGAATCGGATAGAAAGTGGAGTACTGTGCACGAGGATAAGTTGGGCAGTGGTCAAGGGTATCGATTGTTTGGCTTGGAGTTTAGTTAATTTTTGGGTGATTTTACACAAGGAAATTAACTGCCAGAGTCTTAGGTTGGTTAGGTGGATGGAGGGTAGAAAAGTGCCGCGTTGGAGTAGAGACTGACCCGCATAGATGTTATAGGCCACCCCATCTGTTTGATATTTATCATAAAAATGGGGGATGATCTTTTGAGCATTTTCTTGCTCCTTGTCCAGTAGTTCAGAAATAGTCGTATTGATGAAAGAGACGCTTTGTTCGTAATCTTTTCGCTTTTTATAGACGATGCCCAGACTGGGTTCTAATTGTTCGAAATAGCCTGTTATCCATTGATTCATCTGGGAGGAATTTTCCTTAAGAATATGGAGAACCGGATGAACTTCCTTTTTGAGGAATTCTACAATATGGAATTCATGACTGGAAGTAATATTTTCTTTGAGCTCCCTACTAAAATCCATGGCTTCGATAGCAATTTGATCCAATGACGGATAGACGCAAACCTGGCTACATTTCTTCAACACATCGTGTGCTAAGCGAAGGTTTTCCAGAAGATCGTATTGAATGGCTTCATTCCGGTATTTTGTGGAACCAACAATATCTGCCTGGCCGTAGAGCGGATAAATATCTTTAAAAATAATTGGCTCCATAGTCGTCGGCTTATCATCGGATTGCATTTGTCCCATTAGCTTTAGGGCATTTTCTTCAAATCGCCATTCGACACTTGGATGTATAGAGGTAAATTCCTTCCTGATAATAGCATCCACATGATTGTCAATTTCTTTTCTTACTCGTTCTACCGCTATTCCAAATAGCCCGGTAAATTCTTTGATCCGCAGTTTGATCAGCTGACTGATTTCATCTACATGGGGAGAACCTAATTCTAATAGGCCAATAATTTGATCATGCTGGTTTAGTAACGGAGCGATGAGTAAACTTCTAAATCCTGCGTCTATAAGCGATTCGATAACAGACGATTGGTTGGGTAAGGCCTGAAGGTCTTCAATTAGGATGATCTCTTTATTAAACAATGCATCTTCATAGATCGAACCTGCAATTTCTTCAATAAAGTGATTAGGGATATAATCCTGGAGCAAAAAGTGTTGCAATGGATATTTGGGAACGGTATTTGGATTGGGGTAATTGATGGCACTGATGCCAAGCTTTAGGTCAGAAAGTTGAAAGAAGGAGCATAGCAGATTCTGAAGTCCTTTTATTTTATTTTTTTCTAACAAGGCATTGCGCTCAAGCAGGCTAAGTTCAAGTTGCGAAATGGTGTGGATCTCCGTACTATCAAAAAGGGTGGTTAGTCCAACACCCACAAAGCTGTATTTATCGGGAGGGAAGGTTTCCAGCCATGGATTGATATCGTCGAAATTACGTCGCAGTTGTTTGATCTGCCGGTCACTTAAATCCGGGAGAGGGCCTTCCACTTCGACATCCACAAATTCCAGGTTGATTTCTCCTTTGAAATGCTTTTGGATGGGGGTGTTTTCATAAGCTACTGAAAACGGAAAAGAACTGGATACTGCAAAAGGCACCTGATAACAGCGGTTAAGGATTAGATTACCAGCATAAACGATGAGCTGTGAAATGGCATTATTCGGACCTTCCGGAAAATGGTAGCTGGTTGTTTCGTCAAATACCATCTCTGCAATCTCAGGCGTCTCATAAAAACAAAGGGTGTTGAATGGAGACGAAATGCGCGCCAGTGCATGACCTTCCAAAATACCTGGTAAAAATCCGGAAATTAACAGGTCTACTAACGCTGGATGATTATTTAGTGTGTTAATATCCTTAATAATAGCATGTAACTCAGGGGAACTCTTAAGTCGCCTATGAATTTCCCTTGCAATGATCTTTATCGATTCATCTGAACTGTGAACCTGTTCTTCCCAAAACCGGATCAAGGGCTCAAAACTTAAGTGACATTGGTACGGGAACGCCGGAAAACCGAAAAGTTCATAAATACTTTTTCGTTTAAAAAACTCATCACCTAACGGTTGCTTTTTTTTCTGTTCTGTTCGTGCATACAACATGATGGTCACCTTTTAATTCATAATTAACCCCAATGTCAATGTTAAATCTAAGAAAATCAAAGCACTAGAGGAAGGGATTTTGTCATTGGAGTGCATGATATATGTCAGGAGGACCAGAGGTAACTAAGGGGCAGGACAATCAGGATCGTTTATTAAGTCAAGAAAAAAAGGTAAATTCAGCATTCGCTGAATTTACCAAATCCTTCAATTAATACCTACTCTAATGACAAATATAGCGTCAAATATGCTTCTATATTTGTACTATATTGCTAAAAATGGTTTTGAGTTTGGGGGATGTCAGTCCTTCAGACTGATCTGGTCCTTCGGTCCTCTGGTTTCTAGGGGCGTTGCCCCTAGTTTGGGGGATGTCAGTCCTTCAGACTGATCTGGTCCTTCGGTCCTCCGGTTTACTTCATGATGCTTGAAGGAGGAACCATAAACAGTTTTTTGAAGGTTTTGCTAAAATACTGAAGGTCGTGATAGCCGCAGGTGGCGGCAGCTTCTGAGACTGAATAATGGCCGGAGGAAAGAAGAGCATGGGCCTTTTTAAGCCGCAGTTGAGTAATGTATTGATTCGGTGTTTGGCCAAAAGCATTTCGGAAGGATCTGAGGAAATGGTATTCGGATAGGCAGGCGACGGAGGCCAGTTCTTTTAGTGATAATTTTTCGGTGAAACAGGAATGAATATGAGCTTTTGCCCACAAAAGGCGTTGAAAGAGTTCTCTACGGGTACTCTTTTTTATAGAAGGCAGGGCTTTCAACTGGTTGATAGTCATGCTGTGGTGTGCAAAGAGTTTTTCAGCCAGGAGAAGGTAGAGTTCTTGGTGGTCTTCATTGTCCGAATAAGAACGAATTATTGCGGGTAGTTCTTTAAAAAGGGATCCGAGTGGATTAAAATCAGCATGAAAAACGGCTTCAAATAGTTCTGGGTTTTCGGTTTGGGGACGATACTCCAATCTGTCAGGCGTTTTTTCATTCCAAAATTGTCGAATTTGACTAAATAGGGTGGGATCTAAATAAATACACATCCCTTTTACCGGCCTTTCCGCTTTAATACTAACCTCGAATTCGCGGGTATGATTCACCACCAAAAACTGTCCTGCGCAGACCGAAAAAAGTTGATGGTCAAAGTAATAATCTTCTTGTCCTTCAAAGACAAATTTAAGGGAGACGCCTTCTGATTTTGAATTGGCCTGTAAATCTCGAAAACTGGAAAAAACGATCCTATTAAGTGCGTTGGAAGGGTCTTTTACAAAATTGATTCCCTTTGGAAGCGATTTTCGATATTTTACATCCTTTTTTACCATAACCATAAACCTAAAAAAATACAGATTAGTCCCGAAAAAAGATCGACGAATTGGAGCATTACAGCGGTCAATTCATACTCAAAATTTGTAAAGAATGCAATTGGAATGCATCCCGGCTCCTACGGATGCCATGAGAATCAAGTCATTTTGAGAAATCTTATGGCCCGATAATTGATTCTTCATGATTAGATCCAACATGGTCGGTACCGTAGCTACCGAAGTATTTCCGATTTTATTGACGATAATGGGAAGTAGTTGATTGATATTCGGATTTTTGATCTTTTGTGTTTGGAAGAATTTTTCAGCTATGGCTTTGATCATCTTTTCATTAGCCTGATGAATTAGAAATTTGGCAATATCCTTAGCTTTGATCGATGCTTTTTCAAGACATTCTGCAATAAGCCCCGGAAGGGTATTCAATGCATATTTATAAACATGTTTACCATCCATTTTTAAATATAGTCTATCGTTGCATTCCGGGTGATAAGCCTTCCCCATTTTGAGATAATCCACTTCTTCCTGGCAATGAGAAACTGCTTCGGAAGCTAGAATTCCTCTTGGTTCTTCATCATTTGATGCCTCTAATACCACGGCGCCTGCCCCATCTCCGAAAAGCATCGTGTCAATATCATTGGGATCGAGAACTCTGGACATCGTTTCTACCCCAATAACCAGAATTTTATTCGCAGCTTTTGCCTGAATAGAATGATGGGCTTGGATCAGTCCCTGTATCCATCCGGGACATCCGAATAGCAGATCAAAGGCTGTACACTTCGGGTTTTTAATGTCCAGAGCATTTTTCACTAACGCAGCTACATTGGGAAGTAAACGGGATTGCTTATCCCCTTCTTTTAAGTTGCCAAAATTGTGAGCTACAATAATACCATCTAAGGTTTCTGGATTGATATTGGCTGCATTTACAGCGGCGAGGCCGGCCTGTTTAGCCATGTATACCGTATCTACCTCTTTTGTAGCATACCGGCGTTCTGCAATTCCGGAAATTTCGTAAAGTTTTTTTACAATCTCTTTTCCAGGCTTCTCCATTTTTTTTCCGTCTGGCTTATAAAACTGATGATTGATAAAATCCTGGTTGGCCGTTACTTTTTCCGGAAAATAAGAACCAGTCCCTGAAATAATTGTATTTCGGTAGGTCATATGCATGAATTAATACAATAAATGGTTATTTAATCCCCCTAATTCAAGGGCTTAACTAAAATAGCGGGGAATGATGTAGAAGTGTCCTGTTATTATTATTTGAAATTTAAGTAAAGAAATAAATTTTAGAATTCCTAATTATTATTCAAAATAAAATGATCAAGCCTTTTTACTTTTACTATCAGTTGTTTTGAAAAGTGATTTAAGCGCCTGGTGTAAGTTTTTGAAATTAAGTTGCTTAAGAAGACTTAACTATTCTATTCCAGTCTTTTCTAAACTAATCATCAAATTAAAATAGCGGTAGAATAGCTTCGGCTAGGAGCTCAGCTGCTTCGGGGTTCTTTCTAAACCACATTTCTGGTTCTATTAATTCCAATTCGCCAACGACCAGTTGATTATGATTATCGTAAAATAGATCCACCCGCGCGTAAACAGAGGTCGGATGACAGGCAGCTACCGCCCTTTCTGAAAAGTCAATCTCTTTTTGGGAGGGAACATAATCATGAACCGTTCCCCCAAAATCGTCTTGTACTCTGAAATCCCCCTTCTTAGCTACTTTTAATACGGCATGAGTATATTTTCCATCAATGACCATAAGCGAAAGCTCTCCTTTTTCCTTGATGTAATACTGAAAAGGCTGAAGCATAAAGTCTTCTTTTTGCATTAGTTGGCTAAAGAGGTCTTCATGCTTTTCTAATGTAGCATCACTTAACCGGTACGTGTGGCGGGCAGCTCCCGAAACAGTAGGTTTCAAAACGGTATCTTTCCAACCTAACGACTCATGAAGCTCCTTAAGCGAATTTTCCGAACCTTTACTTATAAAATGGGTTTCCGGAATAGCAATACCGGCCTTTTGCAGATCTAGCAAATAATGCTTGTCCATATTCCATCGAATCTGTTCAACCGGATTGATGAAGCGGGTCAGGGAAGCAGTCTGGTTGAGCCAATGATTAAATTTTTCAAACTGATCGAAATAATCCCAGGTAGTGCGGAAAAGCGCATACCGGGTTTGAGCCCAATTAAAATCGGCGGTTGCCCAATCCTTCCGGGCTACTCTCAGCCCTCTTCTTTCTAAAGCTTCTTTCACCAGCCGGTCTTCCAAAAGGATATTGTTAACATACCAGTCGGGATGGACCGGGTTTTCGTAACGAGCTTCTGTTAGCAGAACAATGTCGAGCATAGGATCAAAATTTTCAGATTTCCGTCAACCCTTCATTTTTTTTGTTTTCGATTAGATTTTCAGGGTTTATTCATCCAAAATCCAAAGATAACGTTTATTTTTTAGGCAATAAACCTGGATTCTCTTTGAAAACACTATTCGCTGAAATACCCAGCTAGGTCACTAAGGAACAATAAGAGTTTCCTTGGATTTTTTATAAAATAGATTTTACTTATATACAAAAACAAAATATGTCAAAAGGAAAAACAGCTTTGATAACAGGCAGTACCAGCGGGATCGGGAAAGGAATTGCCCGGTCTTTTGCTAAGGCTGGATATAATATTGTGTTTAATGGATTGGAAAAGAACGGAGCCGAAATAGCAGCGGCAATAGGAGAGGAGTATGGGGTAGAGACCCTCTTTTCTCCTGCTAATCTGCTATCGCCAGAGGCTATCCAAGAGATGGTCAACCGTGCCGTCGAACGGTTTGGAAAGGTGGATGTACTGATCAACAATGCCGGCGTGCAGCACGTTTCTCCAATCGAGGAATTTCCGGCTGCAAAATGGGAGTTGATCATCGGAGTCAACCTCACCGCTGCCTTTCATTTGGTGAAGGCTTTATGGCCTTCCATGAAGGAACATCAATTTGGACGGATCATCAATATTGCTTCAGCACATGGATTGAGAGCCTCCGCTTACAAAACAGCCTATGTCGCCTCCAAACACGGGATAGTCGGAATGACCAAAGTACTCGGCCTGGAAGGTGCTCCTCACGGCATCACCTGCAACGCCATCTGCCCGGGCTACGTCAAAACTCCTTTGGTAGAACAGCAAATCGCTGACCAGGCTAAATCCCATGGAGTTTCAGAAGAAGAAGTTGTCAGCGAAATCATGCTTAAAAAACATGCGGTCAAAGATTTTGTTACAGAAGAGTTGCTGGGTTCTTTATCGCTTTTCTTAGCCTCTGAAGAAGCTTCAACCATCACCGGAACAGCTATTCCTGTTGATGGCGGCTGGACGGCGCAGTAGTAAATAATGAAAAGAGAATGAAACCATAATGAAAGGAAATGATAATGAATCAATGATTTCTTTTTCATTACCATTTACTATTCTTTCATGTCCGCTATACAAGACTAAACAATTGATTATGAGTAAAAAATCGAAAAATCTGGCATTAGCCCTACAAGGAGGAGGTTCACATGGGGCGATTGCCTGGGGCGTTTTAGATCGGTTGCTGGAAGAGGAAGATGTTAATTTGGAAGGATTTTCGGGCACCAGTGCCGGAGCGATGAATGCCGCAGTGCTGGCATGGGGATTGCACATAGGAGGGAAAGAGGGA
>CAZHOV010000099.1:19556-21740 GCA_964534315.1 uncultured Saprospiraceae bacterium
GAGGGAGCCCGGCATTTGTTGAATGAATTTTGGAAGCGGGTGTCGGCAATGGGAGGTTTTTCTCCAATTCAACCCTCCTGGCTTGACCTTTGGCTGGGACAAGGTAACCTGGACACCTCCGCAGGCTATTTATTTAGCGAACTTGTTTCGCTCTATTTTTCGCCCTATCAGTTCAATCCATTAGAACTCAATCCCCTCCGAAATATCCTCGAATCTCTGATCGATTTTCACGAGTTGAACCAATGCCACGAGACTAATATTTTTGTTTGTGCAACCAACGTCCGAAAAGGAAAGGCAAGAGTCTTTTCCCAACAAGAAGTTACGGTAGATGCCGTGTTGGCCTCCGCCTGCCTGCCGCAGCTGTTTAAAGCGGTGACTATAGACGGCGAAGACTATTGGGATGGAGGGTTTATGGGGAATCCGCCCATTTTTCCGCTGATTGATCTGGGATGTAAAGATATTTTGTTGGTACAGATCAACCCCATTAATATAACAAAGACCCCGACTACCTCAACCGAGATACGGGATCGTATCAATGAACTGAGTTTCAATTCTTCTTTAATGCTGGAAATGCGGCGTATAGAACATATTGATCGTATGCTGAAAGCGGGAATTGATCTGGGGCCTAAATTTCATCCTGTCAACATTCACCATATTAATCCGGAAGAAGAAGTGCAAGACCTCAATATGTCCAGTAAGTTCAACACCACCTGGGAGTTCCTTACAAACTTGAGAGATATCGGACGGGGACATGCTGATAATTGGTTGAAAGCCAATAAAGAACAGATAGGTAAAGCGTCTACCGTCGACATTCGCGCTACCTTTCTTTAAAGATGTCTAAACAACAGGTAGCCGGTAAAGATGGCTTTGGCCGTCCATAAAGCGGTGCGGATCCAGTTCGTTTGGACCAGCATTTTGATAGCATGTACATCTTTTCCCAACACTAATTTGTTATGATAGGGTACCGAAACAAAAAAGGTACTCAACCACAACAAAATAACGATAACTAAAATAGTCCAAAATGCCCATTGGCTAGGGAATTGATAAACCGTCCACGCAGCTAAGCCTAATTCGATAAACATTAGCGGAGCTACCACATAGGAAATGGATTGCATATGAAATTGCTGAAAAGCTTTGAATTGCTGTTGATCAATATATAAGAAGGCCGGATAATGGACCAGCTGAACGATCCAGATCAATGATAAAAGGGCGCAGCTAACGGCAAATTGGCCTATTAATAGTTTTAACATGAACGGAAGGAATATTGAATTTGGAAATAAATTAACTATCTTACTATTTTAGAAATAAAAAACAATATGGCAAAAAAAATTGGAATTCTAGGATCCGGAATAGTCGCTACAACTCTTGGAAGTGGTTTTCTTAAGCACGGTTATGATGTTATGCTGGGAACAAGGGAGGCATCAAAATTGGCAGATTGGCAAAAAGAAACGGAAGGAAAAGGACAGGTGGGGAGTTATGCAGAAACCGCTGACTTTGGAGAAATCATCGTACTAGCGGTAAAGGGTGATGGGGCTTTGAATGCACTATATCTAGCTACTGCCAACAATCTGGATGGCAAAACCGTCATCGACGCTACCAACCCGATTGCCGGCACGCCACCCACCAACGGTGTGCTCAACTTTTTTACAACGATCAATGAATCACTCATGGAGCGTTTGCAGCACGCCTTTCCGGGAGTACGCTTTGTAAAAGCCTTCAACAGCGTAGGAAGTGCGTTCATGGTCAACCCCGATTTTGACGGCCTCCAACCTACCATGTTTATTTGTGGGAACGACGAAAATGCAAAAGCAGAGACTACCGCCATTCTCGATCAATTCGGTTGGGAAGTGGAAGATATGGGCCAGGCAGAAAGCGCCCGTGCTATAGAGCCTCTATGTATTCTCTGGTGTATTCCTGGTTTTAGAGAAAATAGGTGGACCCACGCTTTTAAGTTGCTGAAAGCTTGAGATTGAGCAGAAGACGTCTCAATCTGCAGGTAAAATTAGGGGTTGAGACGTCTACGTCTCAACCAATAGGTGATTTTGGTGCGCTGCACCATCAACTTGGTTATATTCCCTTTTGCTACAAAGATTGTTGGTGCGCTGCATCAATTTTTTGTTTTATATTTCTAACTGATCTTTCGCAAGCGAAAGATTTGTAAAATTGCAAAATATTATTAAGGTT
>CAZHOV010000100.1:0-21731 GCA_964534315.1 uncultured Saprospiraceae bacterium
TGCAATGTGCAATGTGCAATGTGCAATGTGCAATGTGCAATGTGCAATGTGCAATTACTTTTGAAAAATAATTGGTTTTAGTTAAATAAAAAAGAAAATCCTTGTTTATTATCTCAATTTTATGATTCTCTTGTCCTCCTGTCCTCTTGATTTAAACCAATCCTCTTTTTTCCCGTTTCCATTTTCATATGTTACTCGAATTTAACAAAAACGGCATTTATTGCGAACAGGCGGACGTATATATTGACCCATGGAGGTCAGTTAAAAAGGCCTTGATCACCCATGGGCATGCCGATCATGCGCGCTGGGGGCATAAAAGCTACCTGGCCACTAACCTGGCCCGACCGGTGATAAAATTCCGGTTGGGTAGTCACATTAATATACAAGGTATTGACTATGGCGAAGAACTACATATCAACGGTGTAAAATTTTCTTTCCATCCGGCAGGCCATATCATCGGATCGGCACAGATACGAGTGGAATATAAAGGAGAGGTCTGGGTCGTTTCGGGTGATTACAAACTGGAAAATGACGGCTTATCCACCCCCTTCGAACCGATTAAATGCCATACCTTTATTACAGAATCTACTTTTGGGCTTCCCGTCTATCATTGGGAAGCCCAGCAAGATATATTTGAGGAGATCAACCAATGGTGGGCTGCTAATAAACAAGAAGGAAAAGTGAGTGTTTTGGCAGCCTATGCACTGGGTAAAGCGCAGCGACTGCTCCACCACTTGGACACCTCCATTGGTACTATTTATACCCACGGCGCTATAGAAAATGTCAATAAAGTACTCCGTTCACAGGGTATTGATTTACCACCAACCACCCGGGTGACCAATACCATCAAGAAGAAAGCGTTTCCGGGCTCCATGGTCTTAGCCACTCCCGGAGCGGTGGGCTCCAATTGGATGAAGCGTTTTCAGCCCTACTCTACCGGCATAGCGAGCGGCTGGATGACCCTCCGTGGAGCACGCAGGCGAAGAGCTGCCGATCGGGGTTTTATTCTTTCTGATCACGCCGATTGGGATGGACTCAACCAGGCTATTAAAGCCTGTGAAGCTGAGCGGGTTGTAGTGACGCATGGATATACTTCTATTTATTCCAACTGGCTTCGCGAGAACGGATATGAAGCCTATGAAGCGGAAACCCAATTTGAAGGAGAACTTTTTGACTCGGAGGAGGATAAAGAAAATTAATCATGAAGCTTTTTGCTACCTTATTTAAACAACTGGATCAAACTACCAAAACGAACGCCAAGGTAGAGTCTTTAGCCGATTATTTCAAATCCACCACCGACCAGGATCGAATGTGGGCAATGGCCCTTTTATCGCGCCGCAGACCGAAACGAACAGTTAACACCACCCTACTCCGCCACTGGGCTTCAGAAGCCAGCGGTATTCCATTGTGGCTATTTGAAGAATCTTATCACGTAGTAGGTGATCTCGCTGAGACCATCGCCCTGTTATTAAAAGATCCGAAACAAGAGAGTGATCATTCACTATCCTACTGGATCAACTATATCCGGGATTTAAAAGAACTGGAGGATGAACAGAAAAAGCAAAAAGTGTTCGATGCCTGGGAACAGCTCAATAAAACGGAACGCTTTCTATTCAATAAATTAATTACCGGCGGCTTTCGGATTGGTGTTTCTCAAAAGTTGATGGTTCGGGCCCTCTCCAAGTATACTGAAATCGACGAAAATCTGCTCGCCCATCGCCTTATGGGTACGTGGTCGCCAGACGATAATACGTTCGAAGATTTAGTGCTCACTAAAGATCCCACTGAAGATGTTTCCAAACCCTACCCTTTCTATCTGGCCTATCCACTGGAAGACGAGATCGAGACGGTCGGACATCCCGATGAATGGATGGCCGAATACAAATGGGACGGTATCCGCGGGCAGTTGATCATCCGAAAAGACGAATTATTCCTTTGGTCCAGAGGAGAAGAACTGGTAACCGACAAGTTTCCCGAATTCCAACCCTTGATCGGCCATGTACCCAACGGAACGGTCATCGACGGGGAGATCCTCCCTTTCAAAGACGGCCAACCGCTGACTTTCAATGTATTGCAAACCCGGATTGGAAGAAAAAAAGTTACTAAAAACATCCTTACCAAGGCTCCGGTGGTCCTCATGGCCTATGATCTACTGGAATGGGAAGGGCAGGATATCCGCCCCACCCCTTTCGAGCAACGTAGAAATCTGCTCGAACAACTCATTGAACAACCGGCTATTCCCGAAGTGTTAAAAATTTCTCCCCAGATAGCATTTGACGACTGGAATATCATTCAGGAAGAACGCGAAACTGCCCGCTCCAAACTGAGTGAAGGGATTATGTTAAAAAAGAAAGATGCTATCTACCGGTCAGGCAGAAAACGAGGAGATTGGTGGAAGTGGAAAGTCGATCCGTTTGTTATTGATGCAGTCATGATCTATGCCCAACGCGGTCACGGCCGGCGTGCCAACTTATACACCGATTACACCTTTGCTGTTTGGGATGGCTCCTCGTTGGTACCTTTTACTAAAGCCTATTCTGGATTGACAGACGCAGAGTTTCGACAGGTTACACAATTTGTACGCAAGAATACCATCGACCGGTTTGGGCCTGTCCGGAGCGTTAAGCCTGAATTGGTCTTTGAGATTGCCTTTGAGGGGATCAACGCATCCAAACGCCATAAGTCTGGGGTTGCCCTGCGTTTTCCCCGGATCAATCGCTGGCGCAAAGACAAGCCCACTGAAGAAGCCAATACCCTTGATGATCTTAAAGCCCTTCTCGATCAATATGGAGCATAAAGAATGGATAGAAAGAGGCATCTTATGGTTTGAAAAGCGGGGCTGGAAACCTTTTCCTTTTCAAATGAACGCTTGGAAAGCTTATCTCCAGGGGCAAAACGGGCTGGTCAATGCGCCTACGGGCAGCGGTAAAACCTATTCGTTGGTGGTTCCTATCTTGCTGCAAGCCCTGCAAAGGCAACAAACCCATTCCAAACAAAAAGAAAAAGGCATCAAGGCCATTTGGATAACCCCGATCAGAGCTCTGGCCAAAGAGATTCATCAATCCACTGCACGCGCGATAGAAGGGTTAGGACTTGGCTGGGAAGTAGCGATCCGCTCAGGCGATACTTCCTCATCTGACCGTCAGAAGCAAAAACGCAATCCTCCGGATTTCCTGATCACCACGCCCGAAAGCCTTCATCTGATATTGGCTACGAACGGCTATTCTGATCTACTCCAGTATTTACAAGTTATTGTTGCCGATGAGTGGCACGAACTGATGGGCTCAAAACGAGGTGTTCAAATGGAATTAGCGATTTCAAGGCTTCGAGGGCTTTTGCCTGAGTTGCGCGTTTGGGGCATTTCCGCAACGATCGGCAATATGGAAGAGTCCCTCCAGGTATTGATGGGAATGGAGATTTATGAAAAGGGCGATTATACGATCATCAAATCGGGCATCAAAAAGCAGATCGAGGTGGCTTCCGTCTTACCCGATGAAGTAGAGCGATTTCCCTGGGCGGGGCATCTGGGAATCAAATTATTAGAAAAAGTTATTCCGATCCTTCAAAACAGTTCGAGTACCCTCATTTTTACCAATACCAGAGCTCAATGCGAGATTTGGTATCAAAATATTATAGAAGTAGCTCCCGAATTGATTGGGTTGGTAGCTATGCATCACGGTTCGATCAGCAGGGAATTGCGGAATTGGGTGGAAGATAGTCTGCATGAAGGAAAGATCAAAGCAGTAGTCTGCACTTCCAGTCTCGACCTGGGTGTAGATTTCCGGCCGGTAGAAACGATCGTTCAAATTGGTAGTCCCAAGGGAGTGGCCCGCTTTGTACAGCGGGCGGGAAGAAGCGGGCACCAGCCCGGCGCCAAGAGTACCATCTACTTCGTTCCTACTCATTCTCTTGAACTATTGGAAGGAGCTGCACTCCGTACTGCCATTGAAAACCAGCAAATTGAAAAAAGAATTCCTTATATCCGCTCTTTTGACGTGCTGATCCAATACCTGGTCACCTTATCCGTTTCCGAAGGTTTTTACCCGGAAGAGATTTATGATGAGATTAGGCAGACCTTCTCCTATCATAGTATTTCGTTAGAAGAATGGGGCTGGATATTAGGGTTCATCACTTCCGGTGGGGCCCTGGAAGCTTACGATGAGTACAAAAAGGTAGCCATTGACAAAGCGGGAAAATTCCGAATTCTCAACAAGCGGCTAGCTCAGCGCCACCGGTTATCAATGGGCACCATTGTCGGAGATGCTTCTCTGCAAGTTAAATATATTTCCGGAAAGAAGATTGGCACTATTGAAGAGTGGTTTATCGCTCAACTCAAACCAGGCGATATTTTTTGGTTTGCCGGCCGGGGTCTTGAATTGGTGCGGATAAAAGATATGACCGTTCAGGTACGTAAATCAAAAGAAAAAACAGGGAAAGTACCTGCCTGGATGGGGGGCAGAATACAACTTTCTTCTCAACTATCGGATGAATTGCGCGCGCAGTTAGAGGCGCTCGCCATTGGCGAAAGCATCCATCCCGAAGTCAAAATACTCGCTCCTATAGCGAAGGTTCAGCAAGCGCGATCGATCCTGCCTCAGAGGGATGAGTTCCTGATTGAATATTTTAAAAGCAAAGAAGGATATCATCTGTTGATGTATCCATTTGAGGGACGTTTTGTACATGAGGGGATGGGAGCTTTAATCGCTTACCGGATTTCTCGCATCCGTTCGATCAGCTTTTCCATCGCCATGAATGATTATGGATTTGAGTTGTTATCAGAAGATGAAATTCCAATCGAAGAAGTGTTGGAGTCCGACTGCTTCAGTCTCCATAATTTGGGATTAGATATTCAGTCGAGCATCAATGAAGTAGAAATGGCGAGAAGGCGTTTCCGGGACATTGCCAGTATTGCCGGGTTGGTATTTAAAGGTTTTCCGGGGCAGCCTAAAAAAGAACGGCATTTGCAAAGTTCTTCCTCCTTGCTTTTTGATGTTTTTCACGATCACGAGCCGGAAAATTTATTATTCCTCCAAGCCTACGAAGAAGTTCGTCAATTTCAACTGGAAGAAACCCGGCTAAGAGCCGTTTTAAAGCGTATCAAAGACCAGAAGATCGTCCTCACCAGACCTGCAAAAGCTACTCCCCTAGCCTTTCCTATCATGGTAGACCGGTTAAGAGAAAAAATGAGTTCAGAAAAATTAGAAGACCGGATCAAAAAAATGACGCTGATGCTGGAGCGGTAAACCATTTCTTACAACCACAAAAAAAATAATATCTTTGAACATTATTTTAATTCCATTATTTCTATTGTAGCCCTTCTTTACCAGCCAAGAATTTACCTAACCAATTAAAATTTTCAAAATTTAATACCTGATGCGACACTTATACACTGCTCTACTGTGTTTATTTATGCTCAACACCCTTTGGGGCCAGCAACCTGCCCATCCGGATTTTAAAACCACCTTACACGACAACAACTGGATCACGCTTAGAGATAATGTTGACGTGCTGCCGGAAGCCTTTTTTGACCGCTATAAAAACGCACTCGGTTTTGACAACCAACATGATCTGGTTATCTACAAAGCGATGGAAGATAATATCGGAATGGTGCACTACCGTGCTAAACAGTATGTGAACGGCTACCCGGTGGACGGAGCAGAATTTATCTTTCACACTATAAATGATAGAGTGAGCCATGCCAACGGGCGTTTGGTGAAAGGCAACCTACCAGCAGCCAATGCTCAAATCTCAGATGAAGAGGCCATCCAATTGGCGATGGAATACCTTGACGCTCCTCACTATTTCTGGCAGATGCCAGGTATGGAAGCCTTAGTGAAGCGCATAAAAAAAGATCCTGAAGCAACGTTCTACCCCTCTCCTCAACTCGTATGGGTAGACCCCAAATATAGCCAACAAGCCGAAAATTACCAATTGGCCTGGAAAATGGAGATCTACGCCTCCATGCCGGTAGGCACCAAAGAGGTCTTTGTAAATGCGCAAACCGGTGCTCTTGTGCATACCCTTGAGAAATGCCAGCATACCAACGTTCCGGGTATTGCTGAAACCCGTTATCACGGCACACAGGAATTTATCACAGATTCCGTAGCGCCCAACCTATTCCGCTTGCGCGACTACACCAGGGGGGAAGGAGTGGAAACCTTTGATATGAATGAAAGTACCGACTTCGAGGATGGAGTAGATTTTGAAGATGAGGATAATTACTGGGATAATGCCAATGACCAGTTTAATGATGCCGCAACAGATGTACACTGGGGTAGCCAGAAAACTTATGATTATTTCCTGGGAAAACATGGTTATGAGAGTTATGATGGGAATGGTTCATTGATGATCAGCTATGTACACTATGGTCAGGGATTTTTTAACGCTTTCTGGAACGGGATGTGGACCACCTATGGCGATGGGAATGGCAATCCACTGACATCTATTGATGTGGTTTCACACGAATGGACGCACGGAGTAACCGATTATACTTCTGATCTTATTTATCAAGATGAATCTGGAGCGCTGAATGAGTCGTTTAGCGATATTTTTGGAAATGTTGTGGAGTTTTATGCACTTGATACGATAAAAAACTGGATCATTGGAGAAGCTAACTTTCAGTTGCGAAATATGGCCAATCCTAAGTCTTATGGCGATCCTGACACCTACCGTGGAAATAATTGGTTTACCGGAAGTGCTGGTAACGGAGGAGTACATACCAATAGCGGCGTTCAGAATTACTGGTTCCACTTGATGACGGAAGGGGGCTCCGGAACAAATGACAATGGAGATGATTATGAAGTTGGAGGTCTGGGACTGGAAAAAGCAGCTCAAATCGCTTTTCATAATCAGGTTTTCTACCTAACTCCTTCTTCTCAGTACATCGATGCGCGAGTAGGTGCACTAAGAAGTGCAGAAGATATTTTCGGCTCTTGCTCTCCGGAGGTGGTAGAAACGGCTAAAGCCTGGCATGCCGTAGGTATTGGATCTTCAACCGTAACGAAAGATTTAAGCGTAGTACTGGCTTCCGAACCTATTAACGGATGTGCCGATGGCAGCTTAGACGAATTAACATTTACCTTTACCCTGGTCCCTTCAGGTTGTAGTTTTTCGCTTGAAGCAGGCGATGAAATCACCGTCGGCTACCGCGTAAATGACGGAGCACCAGTTTCTGATAATATCGTTTTGAATAACACCCTTAACGAGGAACAAGAGATCACTCACACCTTTAGCACCCCCGCTGATCTGAATGACCAGGGTAAATTTGAAATTGACTTCTGGGTGAGCTATGGGGATGATGCCAATAGCATTAATGATACGCTCTTCGACTACGAGGTGGTCCGCCCGAAAGTGATCAATGAGGAACGGACAATCACGTTCGAATTGAAAAACAATAGTATTTCCCTGGATTCTTTCTACATGATCGAAGGCGATCGCGCTGAAATCGACCTGGAAACGACTCTTGATGCAAGTGAAGGCCTTCGTATGTTGTATATGACAGGTGGAGAGATCGACGGTCCGGATGATATACAATTTGCTACTACTCCGGAAGAAGTCTTTACCTTAAATCCTGAATTTAATTCACGTATGTGCGCCTGTGTCGATCTTCCGCAATGGGATCAAGCCTATTTCTCTTTCGATCTTCAACAGTTTTGGTCAAAGGTTTTTCCTGAAGATTTCGGCGTTTCCAATCCTCAGCTTATCACGGGGATGCGCGTATTGATTAATGGCGAGCAGATTGGCTCTTCTTTCCATCCCGCTCCGGATGCCCATACGGCCAATAGTGTGCCCTGGGAAACGCACGTCTTTGACATCACGGATTATGCAGGTACTGCTTTTGAGATCTGCCTGCAGGGCAAGCATTTCTTTAATAATGATTCGGATTATTTAGATAATAGCTTTGGCGACCAAACGAATATCGATGAAGTCAGCATTTATTCGGTTATTCCAAGCAATACAGAAGTTCTAAACAAGGAAGCGATATCTCTCGTACCAAACCCTTCCAATGGACAGTTTTTCCTAAATTTACCGAATTCCTTTAGCCAATCGCTCGAGATCGAAGTAAGCGATGCCTTAGGAAGAATCGTAAAGACCTGGTCATTTGATCAACAACAGGTCATTCCCCAACTGGCTCTTCAACTCCCTGAAGTGGCTCCGGGATTATACTTGGTTACAATTGAAACGGAAGGAGTAAAAGTTACAGAAAAGCTTATTATTGAATAGGTAATTATATTTGTAGAGAGGTGTATCTTTTTAAAAAATCAATTTTTTAAAAAGATACACCTCTCTATTAGAATTTTTACTTTCATTCCAATACAAAGATATTCTTCTTCGCGCAGATATCTTTAAGCACCTTAGGCCAGACCGTAACACTCACCTCACCGATGTGTGCTTTTTGTAATAACAACATAATCAACCGCGATTGCCCAATACCGCCACCGACACTTAGAGGAAGCTCGTCCTTCATGATGGCTTGGTGATAAGGAAGTTCCAGAAAGTCTAACTGTTCAGTAATGGTCAATTGTTGTTTTAAGGTTTCTGCATTCACGCGAATACCCATAGAGGAGAGTTCATGCCGGCGTTTGGTCACTGGATTGTACACCAAAATATCGCCGTTTAAGCCATGCATCTGCTTCCCGTTTTTGGTAATAGTTGGCGTCACCCAGTCGTCATAATCCGGTGCCCGCATTTCGTGGGGATAACCATCTTCAAGGGTATGGCCAATACCGTAAATAAACACCGCCGGATATTTTTCTACCAACTGGGTTTCTCGTTGTTTTCTGGGTAGGTCGGGAAACATATCCAACAGCTCTTCGGCATGAATAAAGGTTAGTTCTTCCGGAAGCGGTGGATATTTATCGTTTTTTAAGGCAGGAAAATGTTCATGCAGGTATCGTTCGGTCTCTTTCATTGACTTCCAGATCTTTTTGACGACGTCCGTCAGAAATTCCAGGTTGCGCTGATCGGTGGTCATCACCCGCTCCCAATCCCATTGATCGACGTAAGCCGAATGGTCATGGTCGAGGAAATAGTCTTTACGCACGGCCCGCATATCGGTATTGATGCCTTCCCCCACTTCACAATCAAATTGCTTTAGAGCTACCCGTTTCCACTTCGTTGCAGCTTGTACCACCTGCGCCTCGATAGGGTTCTTTTCGTGATCGTTTTTGATGTAAAATTCCACAGGAGTGCGAGAACCGTCTCTATCCAGGTAGTCATTGACGCCACTGTGTTTATCCACAATTAACGGCACTTCCACATGAAATAGATTCAGGGCTTCGTTTAGGTGATCTTCAAAATAACGCTTGGCCATAAAGATGGCTTTTTGCGTTTCTTTTTTTGTCAATACAGATTGATAATCGGTAGGTAATACCTTTTCGACTTCTTCGTAGGTCCCAATACCAGGTCCTACCAGGTCAGCTTTTTTAGAGGAGTTTTCTTGCATAATTAACGAGTTTTATAAAATGAGAAAGGTGTTTCCTTGCTATTGAGTCGTTAATATAGCTTGATAATGAATGGATTGAAATGACATTTCTTGAGTTACCGCTGATTTTGATCATGGGGATGAATCATGTTTTTATCGTATTGTTGCATGGTGACAACCATCAACATCAAAGATCAAGAGCTACACCTGCTTCCTGAGCGGGGCATTTATTGGCCTACACAAAGAGCCCTGCTGCTTGCGGATTTGCATCTCGGCAAGGCCACTCATTTCCAGAAAGCAGGGATCGCCGTTCCTAATGGAATACGTAAAAAAAATCTTACTACCCTTTCCAATTTGATGGATAAAACCCTGCCTGAAGAGGTCTATTTCCTGGGAGATCTGTTCCATAGCAACTATAACAGCACCTGGGATGCATTTGCAAGCTGGATGAAGGAATTCCCTGATGTTCAATTTACGTTGGTCAAAGGAAATCACGATATATTAGCTGACGCACATTACGAATCCCTTCCTTTAAGGTGTTGCGATACCAAAATACTCCCGCCCTTTCTTTTAACCCACCATCCGGAAGAAGTGGTGCCGGACGCTCTTTTCAACCTATGCGGACATGTTCACCCGGGTATCCTCCTCAGAGGAAAAGCAAAGCAATCCTTACGTCTACCTTGCTATTATTTTTCTGACAACCAGGGAATCCTACCCGCATTTGGAGCCTTTACCGGACTTTTTATCCTCAGCCCCAAAAAGCAAGACCGGATATTTGTTATTGCAGAGGATAAGGTTATTTCAATATGATCGCATCTATTGCCTTCTCCCTGACCAGTTTATTAAACTTTGGTAATTCTTCTGATTTAACCTTCTTAAGCTTTTCTAATTCTTCATCGATTTCTTTACTAAGGACTTCTTTCACCTCGATGGCTTGATCGGTAGGTGGGAAATTCCCACCGCGTACCAACGAATTCAAATGCCCAAGCTTATTCGTCAATCGAATCGGGAAGTTTAGGGGATCTTGACTGCTGCGGTTTTTGGTTTGGTAAAGCGCCTTTTCCACATCTGTCATTACCGAATCGATTTTAGTAGCCATATCCCGTAGCCCGTCATATTCCTCTTCTTCGGGTAATCGCTTCGTATAATTGTTTAATTGGGAGCGAATATCACGAATCTCAATAATGGCCTCATGGGCTTCGGTCACCTTATCTATTACTTCTTTCAGGAAATTAAATTTCCTTTGCAGATCAGCTACAGAGGATTCGGACCGGGGATCCATCTCAATGACAAATGGTTGCTCCTGCACCACGCTATCAACCGTCATTCTCAATAGGTACTCGCCTGGAGGAACCTCAGGGCCACTCGTAGAAGCCCACCATAAGACCATCCCATCAAAGCGCTTGGCAGGCGGGTATTCCATATTCCAAATAAACAGATTCGATCCTGCTTCCAATTCCAGTTTCTCACGCTTTTCTTTAGCATTTGTAGCAAATTCGCGGACGACCTCTCCGTCTTTGGTTAAAAAGCTGAGCTTTACTTCCGTAGAATCGGTCATCTCTTTCAAAAAAGAATAGACCATCACTCCATTCGGGTGGTTCACCCCAGCGTTGCGTACATTTTTACTATATCCGCCTCCCATCTGAAAGGTAGGTTTAGGTTGAAAGACATGGAAGTCTTTTTTAGGTAGTTCTTCCGAAAGTTGATGGATTAGGGTGAGGTCATCGATCATCCAGATGCTTCTTCCCTGGGTAGCTGCAATCAGGTTGTTGTTTTTGATAGCCAGATCGGTAATGGGGACGATAGGTAGATTCAATTGAAAAGACTCCCAGTTATTCCCGTCGTCGAACGAAATATACATACCGGTTTCCGTTCCGGCATAGAGCAATCCCTGTTGCTGGGGATCTGCCCGAAGTACTCTGGTGAAATGTTCTTCGTCAATGCCGTTGACAATCCTGGTCCAGGTAGCTCCATAGTCTTTAGTGCGGTATAAGTAAGGTTTGAAATCGCCTGATTTGTACATTGTTGCCGCAATATAGGCACCTCCTTCATTGAACGGATCGGGCTCGATTGAATTGATCATAATCCATTCGGGTATGCCCTTTGGCGTAATATTTTCCCAGGTTTGTCCGCCATCTTTGGTAATATGTACCAGGCCGTCATCCGATCCTGCCCAGATAACGCCTTCTTTTAAGGGCGATTCGGCCGCAGCAAAGATGGTGCAATAGTATTCGACAGAAGTATTGTCTTTGGTAATAGGCCCTCCTGAAGGTCCCATTTTAGTAGAATCGTTGCGCGTCAGATCGGGGCTAATGATCTCCCAGCTTTGCCCTTCGTTATAGGATACATGCAAATGTTGGGAAGCAGTATAGAGTTTTTTTGAATCATGGGGAGAAAAGAAGATGGGAAAATTCCACTGAAACCGGTATTTCATCCCTTCTACACCATGCCCCATGGGATTGTCGGGCCAGACGTTGATATTTCTGCTTTGATTATTATCGTGATTTTTGCGTTGCAGCAATCCGTCATAGCAGCCTCCATAAACGATATCATTGTTGGTCGGATCAATGGCGATATGTCCACATTCGCAGCCGGCGGTAGATTCCCAGTGATTCTCTCCGATCGACCAGCTATCAGAACGGTGCAGAATACGTACTGTACTGTTATCTTGTTGAGCAGCATAAATTCGATAAGGGAAGTGATTATCAGTGGTTACTCTATAAAATTGGGCGGTAGGCTGATTATAATAAGTTGACCAGGTTTCTCCTCCATCGTAGGTAATTTGAGCTCCCCCGTCATCTCCAATGATCATCCGTTGCGGATCATTAGGATCGATCCAAAGATCGTGGTGGTCAGAATGCTGAGAAGAAAAGGATTTAAACGTTCTTCCTCCGTCGTCAGAACGGTGATAGCGTACATTCATTACATATACCCGGTCTTCATCCTGGGGATCTGCATAGATCCGCGAATAATACCAGGCGCGTTGGCGGAGACTCCGGTCGCTATTGGTCTTTCGCCAGGTTTTTCCGCCATCTTCGGAGCGAAAAACACCTCCGTCTTTGGCTTCCACAATAGCCCATACGCGGTCTGAATTTACGGGAGAGACCGTCACGCCGATGATACCCAGTGTACCTTTCGGTAATCCTTCATTACGGGAAATATTTTCCCAGGTCTCTCCGGAATCGGTGCTTTTCCATAATCCTGATCCTTCTCCCCCGCTTTCCAGGCTATAGGGCGTTCGTTTAATGCGCCAGGTAGAGGCATATAAGATTCGCGGGTTATTAGGGTCGAAGGTCAGATCGACGCTCCCCACTTCATCATTTACGAATAGTACCTTTCTCCAGGTTTTTCCACCGTCGGTAGATTTAAAAACCCCACGTTGAGCATGTGGTTTGTAAAGATTTCCCATGACTGCTGCAAGAACAACGTCCGGATTTCTAGGGTGGATACGGATACGCGCAATATGGCGGGATTCATCGAGGCCGATATGCGTCCAGGTCTTACCGGCATCTACTGATTTCCACATACCGTAGCCTGAAGAAACATTTCCCCTAACGGTTTGCTCTCCTCCTCCGACATAGATCACATTAGGATCCCATTCGCTAACGGCAACAGCGCCAATAGACCCCCCGAAGAACCCGTCGGAGATATTTTCCCAATTCCGTCCACCATCTTTGGTTCTCCAAACGCCCCCTCCGGCAGCGCCAAAATAGAACAAATTGGGTTGATCAGGTACCCCTGTTACTGCAGCTGAACGTCCTCCCCGCCAGGGGCCAATGGGACGCCATTCCAGCGCATCATAAAATTGAGGATCAGTAAAAGATACGGATTCGGTATTCTTATTCTTCTTTTTTTGAGCGGCAATCGGATAGTTTATTCCCAAAGAAAAAATTAAGCATAAAAAGAAAGGTAGGTAAAGACAGTTTTTCATAATCTCTCGGTTAATCGCAAAATGTTAAATCAAAAACGCCCGAAAGCTAAAGGTTTAATTTCAAATTTTAGAACTATTTTTAAACAATATTCGGGTAACCTTACTTTCACTTATCAAATACTATTTTATTACAACGAATTGACGATAGCCTGCGAGATTTTTCGTTATCTTAGATTTCATTTATTTATATAGTTACATTGCAGTATGGTTAAAAATATAATTATTCTACTAATACCTTTCGTTACTACGCTTTCCCTTTGGGGGCAACGCACTTCGAGGATGGATTTCTCCAGGGCCAATGTCAATGAATATGCCGCTAACTTTCAATACGCTCCCAGTAATTTTAACCCCAATTGGGAATGCTTGGGGCCTTTTGACACGCCTCGCGGAACGAGTGCATCCAAGGGGGTAGGTATGATCAACCGTATTGAATTCGACCCTCGCTACCACAAGGGAGCTCCCGGTAGCCCGGGCTACGGGACCATTTATGCTGCCAGTCATTTTGGAGGTTTGTGGCGAAGTGAAAATGAAGGGAAAAATTGGGAAGTTGTGAATACAGACGTGCAATTACCGTTTACCAATATTGCAGATATGGCTATTGCCCACGAGAACCCAGAAGTGCTCTTTGTCTGCCTGGGAGATGGTGATCATAGCTATCGGATCAGTTTTGACCCTTACAGAGGGTCTGTCATTAACCCCAGCTTTACAGGGGGCGTTTACCGGTCAACTGATTATGGCAGAACATGGCACCCTATTAATGGTAAAGAGAACTTTTTAGTAAACAAATACTTCTTGGAAAAAGGAGGATCTATTCAAAATATCGCTGTCAACCCAAATAATGCCAATCAGGTTATTTTTGTATCCACCAAAGGTATTTTCAAAACTGAAAATGCAATGGCCTCCCCTGATGAAGTGCGATGGAGAAAAGTATTTCAGGCGCCCTCTGGCGATGCCACAAATTGGCGGGGATTGGAATACAAACCAGGAAGCCCTGGCACCATCTATGCCAGCGGAGAAGATATTTACGTGTCTAAAAATGGCGGAAAGAACTGGGCGCTTATGACAGGCCCCGGAACAGGACTTGACTTTGAAGAACTATTCAAAACGACCTATAATGACGGCTTCTGCGACGGCAATAAAGACAACTGCCCGGAAAAATACAATTCCCTTTGCGGAATGAATAATGAAAAAGAATTATTCCCCAGGAAGTTTTACCCCAAGGTTATCAACCTGGCAGTCACGCCAGCAGCCCCCGATCAACTTTATGCCTACATTTTTGGCGAAGAATCCTACCGGTCCGAAAAAGGAGGGTGTAACAATTATGGAAAGGTTGAGCAGAGACTTCGGATTTTCATCTATGTCTATGCTCCTGAAGAAAGTCCTAAAGGAACAAGATACAGGTGGTTTCCGATTTACGAATCCAAAGAATGGGGTATTTCTCAAACCCGCATGGCTATTGCTGCCTCTACAGAAAACCCCAATACGGTTTATTATGGAGCCGTCAACCTGAAAGGAACCCAAACAACGACCACTTTTAATGAACTAAGGAAAGGAAGAGCTTTTGGTACGCGGGCTTCAAGCGGTACTTCGGGTTATCACGTAGATGTGCATGCGCTCGCTTTTGAGCCCAACACAGAAAATCCAAGATTATTCGTGGGAAATGATGGAGGCGTAACTGTCAAAAAACCGGAAAATGCTTCTACAGGCGGATGTAAATTCATGAATAATGGCTTAGCGGTAACTACTATCTGGACCTTTGACGATAATGAATGGATGGATGAAGACATGATGGCAGCCACTGGTAATCAGGATTGTGGCGTTAACATCCTTTACAAAAATCCGAATAATAACCAGTTAGAATGGAAAATCCTCAATGGTGGGGATGGATACGGTGCCCAAATTGACGATCATTCCGGACATTTATTTTATAAGGCAAACAATACTCTTTACCGGTACGACCCGAGTACAGGGAAAAAGAATCTTGAAGCAAATAACTCTATTTCAGGTCACAAAAGCCGAACGGATTACCGCCCCAAAGATTCTCGTGAAAATTTCAAATCCTGGCTGCCTAATACCTTTAAAATTATCAATCACCCCGTTTCCGGCGACATGTTCTGGGGCTTTAGCGAATTGTATCGAAGAAGAAGGCTCGAAGCAAGGCGCCTGGATGCTTCTAAGCCAGAAAGCCTTTGGGAGCTGATATCTGACCATGGGAAAAAAGAAAAAGAGCAGTGGAAACGAAGAATCTATGAGTTTGATATTTCAGAGGCCGATCCCAACTATATCTATATTGTCAATTGGGGTCTTCCCCAATTTGATCTGCCTCCAACCATATTTAGGAGTGTAAAGGGCGGTTGTAATGGATTAGGAAATTATACCAGCGGCTATCAAGAGTTTGAAAAGAACGGACCCAACATGTCTTGTTTCGAAGAAATTAAGATAACAGATTTTCCCAAGGGAGCCCCCCTTGAAATCGATTATCCAATCATTTCTAACCTGACAATACATCCCGAAAACCCCAATAAAATTTATGTCACTTTTTTAGGTTTCAACCCAAAAGCAAAAGTTTGGAGCTGGGAATACGATCCGGTCAAGAAGAAAGGTGTCTGGAAAGATGAATATAGCCAGTCCTTAAATAACCTGCCGGTCAATGCCATCCTATGCCAAAAAGGAACCAATGAACGGTTGTATATTGGAACTGATGCCGGCGTCTACACTAAGGATGCTTCGAGTAAAAAATGGGTTAAATACGGTGACTTCCCCAATGTGAGAGTCACAGAAATGAAGATCAACTACATTGAAGGAAAGTTGAAAGTTGCAACTTTCGGCAGAGGTATGTGGCAAGGTGATTTGCTTCCGTACAACAACCTCGGCACCAATAACGCTCTCGTTATTGACCGCCCAACGGTATGGGAAACTCCCCGAGCCCTCAAACAAGATGTTCATATCGTATCCGGAGGCGAACTAACCATTAAAAATGAGATCAACATGCCCAAAAACAGCGAAATCCGGGTAGAACCAGGCGGAACCCTTCGGTTGGCCGGAGGCCATCTCATTAATGCCGGCGGAAAAGAATGGAAAGGCATCAATAAACTAAGGTGCAAAACACAAGATTGTATCAATAAAAACGAAAAGGCGCTAGTGCTAATAGATGAAGCTTCCAAAATTAACAATGTAAAAGAAACTAAGCCCGCGCCAAACAGGCGAACCCGACAGGTGACACCGGCAAGAAAATATTGACCTGCCATCCAGGAGACTAGAGAACCATAAGGATCGATGTTGTACTTTTAACCTTCTAACTGATTTGGACGAGGTTGTCCAAACCATAATTATGGATGCTTGAGGCACCTTAACTCTGCTGCTTGTTGGGATGTCCTCGTCCCAATCTATCTACCATTGCTTGTTGGGACGTCCTCGTCCCAACCTATCACCGCTGCTTGTTGGGACGTCCTCGTCCCAACCTATCACCACTGCTTGTTGGGACGTCCTCGTCCCAACCTATCTACCACTGCTTGTTAGGACGTCCTCGTCCCAATCTATCTACCATTGCTTGTTGGGACGTCCTCGTCCCAACCTATCTACCACTGCTTGTTGGGACGTCCTCGTCCCAACACCGTTAGCGTTCAATTCCCAACTCCTCCTCCTCCATCTTTTTCGGGAACCAGGGGAACAGTCCGGAGCGGATTTTCATTTCTTCGGCATAATGGGGTTTGCGCTCCAGGTTTCTTTTATCCAACATAGGAATACTGATGAACACAAACATCAACGTCATGGCCAGGGCGCCAGAGAATAACCACCATTCGAAATGACCTACTGCTGCCAACCCGAAAAAAGCTAGTCCCCACCAAAAGGCGATTTCACCAAAATAATTGGGATGCCTGGAGTATTTCCATAAACCCGTATTTAAGAGCTGACTCGGGTCAGTCCGTTCTTTGCGAAATTTTCTCAACTGCTCATCTGAAACTAATTCAATCAAAATAGCTCCCAGCGTCCATAAAAAAGCAAATATATCGATCCAGCCCAATGGTCTGCTACTTTCCAAAAGGGCCGGAAAAACGGGAACCATGGAAAGAAAAACGATGACTGTCGGGAACAAATGAATACCAGAAAAATTGACGAACGGATAAAAAACGCCTGATTTTTCTTTCAACATACCATATCGCCAGTCTTCATGATGGAGGTCGGTCCACCCTTTCAAAAAATTATACGTCAACCGGATACCCCAAAATGTGATAAGCCCGGTTACTAACAATTGCCTGGTCGAATTGACCCCTTCAGGCGCAATCGCCAACAAATAGACAGCAATATAGATGGGGATCACACTCCAGTAAGGATCGTAAAAACTGGAATTTTTAAAGGTAATGCTAAAAATAAATATGACTACCGTCGCTACCACATCGGCAATCAACACCTTCCAGATGATATTCATCTCGGGAAGGAACTGCAAAGTGGCATATCCAGCCACACCAGCTAGCACATAGGCTAAGATCATCAGAAAGTAGGCTCTTGTCATAGTGAATTGGTATTGAATGTTCTGTTTAAGATTTTCTCGCAAAGACGCAAAGTACGCAAGAAATTTATTTTAAGGTATAAGAGAAGTTTAGTTGTTGAGCTGTTTAGATATTTTGAAAATTATGAAATATGAAATATGAAGTATGAAGTATGAAAATTAAGGTCCTCGCGTAGTCAAATAGTGACGTAATCATAAAAATTTCATTCTCTATTTCATTCTCTGGTTAATTTCGTTAATTATTTCAGGTACTTGGCCAGAAAGCCCATCATGATTTTATAGAACTCAAATTGATTTTCTTCATTTTGGAAGCCATGGCCTTCATTGTATTTGACCATATAGGGGACATCTACCTTGTGAGACCTCAGGGTACGTACAATTTGATCCGATTCGTCGATATTGACCCGAGGGTCGTTGGCTCCCTGGACCACAAAGAGGGGTGTTTTTATTTGATCGGCAAAAAAGACAGGTGAAGCTGCCCGCATTTGAGCTTCATCCTTTTCGGGGTGACCGACCATAGTGTACATCATTTCTAAATAGGGTTTCCAATAAGGCGGGACCGTATTCATAAAAGTAAATAGATTGGAAACGCCCACATAATCCACGGCACAGGAATACAGATCAGGCGTAAACGTCACTCCTGCCAGAGTAGCATACCCGCCATAACTAGCTCCGTAGATCGCAATCCGGTCCGGATCGGCAATACCCTGATCAATCAGCCAGTTGACCCCGTCGGTAATATCGTCTTGCATGGTTTTTCCCCATTGTTTAAAGCTCTTTTCCCAGAAAGCCCGGCCAAAACCGACGCTCCCCCTGAAGTTCATCTGCAAAACAGCATACCCTCTGCTCGCAAATAGCTGTACTTCAGGATTGAATCCCCACTCATCGCGCCACCAGGGGCCTCCGTGTGGATTGATAACAACAGGGAGATTTTTAGGTGCTTTTCCTTTCGGTAGCGTTAAGTAGCCATTAATGGTCAACCCATCTCTCGACGAATATTGAACAGGCTCCATCGGAGCCATTTCCTCTTCATCTAGCCAGGGACTGACATCAACGATCTTTTTCAGTTCATCTGTTACTTTGTCATAAAAATAATAGGCACCCAGCGATCGATCGCTAAAGGTGCGCACCATGAACTTAGTCTCCTCCTTATTGTGGCTGGTGATAAAGATCTCATAGCCGCCCAGGTCTTTCTCCAGGCGAGCATAAATAGATTTCGTCTCCTCATCCAAAAAATGGCGATATCTTTTCCCCCAGTTGTAAACTACGGAAGTCAATACTTTTCGCTTTTTGGAATAATTGAGCCCAGATACATCTACCTCTTGATGCTCAAAAATGGGATCCCCGGTTTCCTCTCCCTTTTCCAAATCAAAGCGGATGATAAGTGACTTATCTCTGTTTAAATTGGAGCTGACATAGATTTCTTTTCTGTTAGCAAACTCAAAAAAGAGCGGACTGATACTTACTCTGAAATCCGTTGTGATCACTTCCCGAAATGGTTCTTCTTCCGTATCTCTATACATTAAAGTGGTATTTGTTCCGCCCACTACTTTACTAGCTAACCTCAACTTCCCCTCATGATCGGTCATCCAAAAGCTGATCGGTTCGTGAATATTGGTATTCTCAGCCAATTGCTTCAATTCTCCGGAATTGATGTTTAGCCGATATGGCTCAAAAAGCTGGGGATTATTCTTATTCATCCCAATGATCACCTCTTCTTCATCATCTTCCAGATCATCAATCACCTCAATTCTCACTCCCTTAAAGGGAGTCAGATCTTTAGGGGAAGAACCATCTTTATTTACTGCATATAGGGCAAAATTCTCGTCTCCTCCAGAATCCTTGACAAAAACGATCCGGTTATTATTAGCCCAAAAATAACCGCTGATATCGCGTTCTTCTTCAAAGGTGAGTTGAACAGGTTCGCCCCCGTCTACCTTCTGAACAAAGATGTTATTCCTCCTTTTATAAGGCCCCATAAAAGAAAAATGGGTGCCGTCAGGCGATAATTGATACCTCGACTGTTTGGGCTTTCTGAAAAAATCTTCCACACTATATTTACCTGAAGCAGACTCTTGCTCTAAATAAGCCCTCAACGCTTCATCCGAAGAAGGCAACGAAATATCTCCCGGCTTTTCTGTTTTTTCAACCATGACTTAACGACTATTATTCGAAAATTAGGACTCCTCTTCAAAAATACAAACAATTTTTTCAACACTTCAACAATCCCTCACTTTCCACTTTCTCCTTTCTCCTTTCTCCTTTTCACTTTTCACTTTTCACTTTCTCCTTTCTACTTTCTACTTTCTACTCAACTAATAACTGAAAGCTCTTTTCCAACCTTTGTAAATGCGTTAATCGCTTTATCCAGATGTTCTTTTTCATGGCCTGCCGAAACCTGAACGCGGATCCTGGCCTTTCCTTTTGGCACAACGGGATAGTAGAAACCGATTACATAGATACCTTCATCTAATAATTTATCTGCAAATTTTTGAGATAAGGGAGCATCATAGAGCATCACAGGCACGATGGGGTGTTCGCCAGGCAAAATATCAAATCCGGCTTCGGTCATTCCTTTTCTAAAATAGGCGGTATTGGTAGCGAGTTTATCGCGTAAGGCAGTCGATTCGCTCAATAACTCGATCACTTTGATCGAAGCTCCTACGATGGATGGGGCTACCGTATTAGAGAACAGGTAGGGTCTGGAACGCTGGCGCAGAATATCGACAATTTCTTTCTTGGCAGCGGTAAATCCACCGGAAGCACCGCCAAGGGCCTTTCCATAGGTCCCTGTGATAATGTCTACTCGGCCCATAGCATCGCGATATTCATGCGTTCCCCGGCCGGTCTTTCCGATAAATCCGGTAGCATGGCATTCATCCATCATCACCATCGCATCGTACTTTTCTGCCAGGTTGCAAATCTTGTCAATCTGAGCAATAGTACCATCCATAGAAAAAACGCCATCTGTGGCAATCATGCGTCTTCGGGCTCCCTGCGACTCTTTGAGCTTTTCCTCCAGGTCGTTCATGTCATTGTGGTTATACCGGTAACGGGCAGCTTTACACAACCGGATACCATCAATAATTGACGCGTGGTTAAGGGCGTCGGAAATGATTGCATCTTCCTTAGTCAATAATGGCTCAAACAATCCACCGTTTGCATCGAAGCAGGCGGCATAAAGGATAGCATCTTCCATACCAAGGAATGCAGCAGTTTTTTCTTCCAGCTCTTTATGAATGTCTTGCGTTCCGCAGATAAAACGGACAGAGGACATCCCAAATCCGTGAGAATCGATCGCTGCTTTGGCCGCCTCAATCACCTCCGAATGGGAAGAAAGGCCCAGGTAGTTATTTGCGCAAAAATTAATGACCTCCCGCCCGGCAGTTGTCTTAATTTCAGCAGCCTGAGGAGTCGTGATAATGCGTTCTTCCTTATAGAGACCAGCGTCTTTGATCTCGCTTATTTCTTTGTTAATTTCTGATTGTACGTTTGAAAACATGATTATTGAAATATGAATTATGAAATATGAGGTATTAAATATGAAATATGAAATATGAATTATGAAATATGGATTATGAAGTATGAAGTATGAATTATTAAATATGAATTATGAAATATGAAGTATGAAGTATGAATTATGAAATATGAAATATGAAATATGGATTATGAAGTATGAATTATGAATTATGAAATATGAAATATGAAGTATTAAATATGAAGTATGAAGTATGAAATATGAAATATGAAGTATGAAAACGATTTAGTGATCTAAACCAATTTTATCGAACAGAGACAAAGGCTGAATAAAGGTATCCATCAACCCCACCCCATCTTGCCTAATTGCTAAATTTTTCTTTCCTTTC
>CAZHOV010000101.1:0-5780 GCA_964534315.1 uncultured Saprospiraceae bacterium
CTGTACTTCGCCCCAGCCTTCCTGAAGGCTTTTGCCCATTTCGTAAGAAACGAGTTTGCCCAGCTCGGTTTTATACTTTCTCAATTCAAGTCCGTATTGGCGGACAATCTCTCCTCTGGCGGGAGCCGGCATTTGCCGCCACTGCTTAAAAGCTTTCTGAGCGGTAGCAATGACCTTGTCGTATTCTTCCCGGCTAGTTTGGCTGACACTCCCGATAAAGGCAGCATCTACAGGAGAGTGGGAATCAATGTATTCACCGGAATTGGAGGATTCCTGTCCGGTGATCGTTCCGTTATTTTGCTCTTTTAATCCAAGAGCCGTTAAAAAATCTTTTTCCATAGGTTCCTATTTTTCGGGCGAAGTTAGAAAAATTAGCTGAGAGGACATCCCTAAAAACACAACATTCTGTTAACCTTGTCCTCATTCATTTTTGTTAACTTCGCCCTCTACGTTAACTTAAAACGAAAATGATGAAACCTGAATTAATTGTTCTCGCTGCCGGAATGGGTAGCCGATACGGGGGTCTTAAGCAGGTAGATGCGATCGGGCCCAATGGAGAAGCGTTACTAGAATATGGAATTTACGACGCCATAAGAGCCGGATTTGGCAGGGTAATTTTTATCATCCGCGAATCGATCGAAGAGGCTTTTAAGGAAAAATTCGCCGGTAAGTTTGAAAATAAAATTGAAGTAGACTATGTCTATCAGGAAATTGATACCCCTATTGAAGGGATCGACGACCTCCCTAAGCGCGAAAAGCCCTGGGGTACGGCGCATGCCGTTTTAGTAGCCGAACATGCTGTAAAAGCCCCCTTCGCTGTTATCAATGCCGACGACTACTACGGTATTGAAGGCTATCAAAAAATGGCTGATTTCCTGACCAAAGACTGTAGCCCAAAACATTATTCCATGGTGGGCTATATCCTGGGAAAGACCCTTTCTCCCCACGGGGCCGTTAACAGAGGGGTGTGCTCTATGGATGATCATCATGCCCTAACAGAAGTGGTTGAACGGCATAAAATCCGAAAAGAGGGGGATAAGATCGTCTTTGAAGGACATGAGGATACAGACGTTGAACTGACAGAGGATAACCTGGTTTCAATGAATTTCTGGGGCTTCCACCAAGAGATTTTCCCTCTACTACGAGCACACTTTATCCGCTTTGCCAAAGAAAACTACCACAATCCGAGATCGGAGTTCTATATTCCCCTCATTGTGAACCACCTAATCCAGCAGCCTGATTATACTGTATCCGTCTTGCCCAGCAACGACCAGTGGTACGGCGTAACTTATCAGGAAGACAAACCCGCAGTAAAAGAAGCCCTTGGTACCTTAATCAAAAACGGCGCCTACCCTACTGACTTATGGACCTAGCCCCTATTGCCAAAAAGTTTTTTTCTTTTGACCAATTGGAAAAAACCGTTCAAATTGGCAATGGGCATATTAATGACACCTACGATGTGACGTCTGTAAGTGAAGGAATTAACCAACGGTACATCCTTCAAAAGATCAATCATCAGGTTTTTGATCACCCTGAAATCATCATGGAAAACCTGGATACGATCGTGGCGCACTTCCAGAGCCTCGGGAAAGGAGATCAGATCGTTGCGCCCCTAAGGCGATTAAATGATCAAGAAGTTTTTATTGACCATCAGGGTGCTTATTGGCGGGCTTATCAATTTATTAAAAACTCGGAAGCAGTCCTCCACGCCAACAGGGTTGAGCAAGCCAAAGAAGCAGCCAAAGCCTACGGTGCTTTTCTGGTCACCCTGAATAAGCTTCCTGTTGACCGACTTAAGTATACCATTAACCGATTTCACGATGGCCTGCTGCGCTGGGAGCAATTTGAAGAAGCGCTGGAGAAAGGGTCAAAGAAAAGAAAAGCCGAATTACAAGAAACCATTGACTTTTTCAAAGCCCGCCGCCATATTTTACTGGAGGTGCAGCAAAAAAACTTTCCCAAACGACTCGTGCATCACGATACGAAAATCAGCAATGTACTGTTTCAAAAACACACGAACAAAGCCCTGGTCGTCATCGACCTAGATACGGTTATGCCGGGCATCCTCCTTTCGGATTTTGGCGACATGGTGCGTTCGTTCTCCTACCCGCCTCCTGATCCAAATGATCAAAGGGGCCCTGTTATCAACCTCTCTTATTTTAAAGCCATCTGTGAAGGATTTTTGTCGGAAGTATCTGGTTGGATTACGCCACTGGAGCGGAACAGCCTGGTTTTGGGGGCCAAATGGATCGTTTTTATGCAGGCGCTGCGATTTGCGACCGACTATTTAAACGGCGATATTTATTATAAGATAAAATACGAAAAGCAGAATTTTGACCGTACCTTTCAGCAGGTGCGACTATTAAAGGATTTGGAAGAAAAAGAATCGGATATGGAGCGGATTGTTAAAAGTTCTTATATTTAATTAAGTACCGAGGCAAAAAAGTAATCCGAATAACAACATACTTTTTTTCATAATAAGTGATTTTTGAGTGGTTAATAATTTGTAACAAAGGCCGAAACTTAAAGCAACAAGCTTTGCATATTTTGCCTTTATCAGGCAGTAAAGGCAGGCAGCCTTCACAACCTGGTCTGCCCTTCACTATTACACCGAACCAATGAGGAGCTAGCTTTTTCGTCCCTTGCAGGTGGTAATACCGTTTCAAATCAAGCTGAAAAAATGGTGATTTTATGGCGTGGGGGATTTTTTATGTGATGGTTGGATTAAAAAGAGGGTGGAGACGAGGACGTCTCCACCAGCAGAGGATCAGCCCTTCAGGCTGGTTTGGTAGGGGTGTTTATATCCAGGAGCGATGCTCCTGGTTGAGGAAAGGATTAGTCCTTCAGACTAATAAGAAAGAATGGCACCTTAGAATGAAGGCTATTACCAGCTAGGGCTTGGCCAAAAAGGTAGATATTAGCATGAAATACGAAATGGGAAAATTCAACTATCAACCCACCATTTTAATGGTGGTAGAACCCTACGATGCCATTTGCCACCATTTTAATGCTTCCTCGATTTCTATATCAAGGTGCCCTGCACTAATCATTAAGACTCATGGACCTATATCACCTTTGCTCTAGTCTGCTGCTTTGGACGTCTTCGTTCAAAGTAATCTTCGCAGAACCTCTGGCACTGTAAGCAGGGGCGTAAAAATCTAGCGAGGATATTTTGGGTGCCAGAGGCACCCGGAAAGAGGGTGGAGACGAGGACGTCTCCACCAACAGAGACGAGGACGTCTCCACCAACAGAGACGAGAACGTCTCCACCAACAGAGACGAGAACGTCTCCACTAGCAGAGAATTGGTGATTTTGTCATTTGAATGAGCAATTTTCTAATGAATTTCTACAAATCTTATTTTTGAGACTTCTTAGACTTAGATTTGTTTTTGAAATTTCACTTATTATTCATTTGAAAACTAATCGTTATGAACCTAAAACTAAGTATCCCTTTATTTTTACTGGTCTTTTTGATGATTGCTTGCAAGGAACAGGATTCCGATTTAACCTACAGTTGCAATGCCTCTATTGATGCCTATGTCAAATGCAATGAAAAGGCTTTAGCGAAACTTTCAAGGAATGACCTGCTCAATTATACGAAAGATACTATGCGAGCTATTTACCGAAGTTTTACTCCTGAGAAGAAAATGGCCATCTGGCAGGACCGTTTTGCCTCTTCTCTACAGAGTAATTATTGGTCTGAAGAGCAAAAAGAAATCATCCGAAATTTCGAGCGTTTATTATCCTTCAAGACCTTCTCCAATCAAAATTACTTTAAACGGGAAGTGGAGCCGGCATTCAAGAAGATCTTAAACAGCGAATTGGAGCGTAAAACGTTTTCTAAAATGGAACTTTATTTTTTAGTCGCGTCCATAGAACATGAGTCTTTTTTAGAAGCTCTACGCTATCGCGAAAACCATTCACCCTCCCCTGGGGGAGGAGGCACAAAATGTGATTGTACCACAGAGGGAACTAACTTCTGGTGCGAAGGCTTTCAGGACGAGGAGTGCTTATCTGATGACGACTGTAGAAAAAATAGCGGATGTGGGTTATTATTCAGTCATCAATGCAATGGCTGCTGCAGCGTTGGGGGTCAAGCTGCTTGCGGTACATATTAAAAGACGGATTCATATTTTTAAAATCATAAGGGACTGTCCAAAATCTGCTTAGCGTATGTTTAAATTTGCCACTTGTAGCCGATTGATGTAACTTTAACCATGCTCTTAAGGCTATTCTGGACAGTTCCATCAAAATATTATCCTTATGTCATTAATCAATCTTTTTAAATATATTGGTATTGCTCTAATCCTGACCTTTTTAACATCTTTATCGGGCGGTTGGCACTGGAAGTATCAATTTATTGCAGTTGGCCTGGGTTTTTACTTCGCTTCTTTTTGGTTGTGCAAAGGCACTCCCCAAAAGGAACAACTTTTAATTATTGGTATATTAACAGTAGTTTATCAGTTGCTCCTACACCTGATAGGATATTATCCTGGTATTCTTCCAACGATTGTCCTCCAAATCATTGCTGTTCTAGCTGGATTTCTGACAGCCCGTCAGAATCTACCTACACTAGCTCACTGGAAACCCATTTCGTTTTCCATAACTATTCTTGCTCTTGGCATGATCGGTATGCCCAATTGGTTGAGCTGGTATAATAATCAAAACCTGCAACCACTCGAAGGCAGCGTATCTCTGGAATTGATTGATGATCAAGGGAACCATATCAATACCGAAAGGGACCTCCAATCAAAAATCATTGTGCTGGACTTTTGGACCTCGGGCTGCGGGGTCTGTTTTCAAAAATTCTCTAAATTCGAATCTGTTTATAAAAACTATAAACATCGGTCTGACATCCAATTCTATGCAGTAAAAATGCCCCACGAAAGAGAAGCTTTGGATAGAGGAGATCACCGCACCGATCCTTATTCCTTCCCCACTGTCCGGACCGCCAAGTTTCGTTCAGAACTCAAAGAAGAGTGGGATATTGAATACGTCCCGATGGTCATCATTATCGACCGGCAGGGTAGAATAGCTTATCAGGGGGATTTTTGTACGAATCCTGTCGAGTATTGCTATCTGGAGAAGAAAATCAAGGAGTTGCTGGAGTCCTGATTACAGAAATTCGATATAATCGATCTCTAATTCAAAATCGTAGTATTTTTTTTCAGAAGTTATAATACCCATACGGACGATATTGCTCAGATCTTCGGTGGTAATTTTATTACCGGTTTTCTTACCGATGCGATACTGGTCGAATTCGCTCAAATCGAAAACCAATTCTTGCCAACCTTCTCCGCTAAGGGTGAATTCCTTTTTATAGGAAGGTAAATACCATTCTCTATGCGTCCTAAATGTTAATCCGTAAGTATGCTGGTCACCTCTTACTCTTAACTTAACCTGAGCATAGTTGGAAAGATCGTAATTGCCGAGTAAACTTCTAAAAGTAGAAAAACCGCCGTTATTGTCAAGGGAAATCTTCCCATGAAATCGCACACTGTTTTCATTTATTTCGGCATTGCCTTTAGACAAACCGCCCATAACACCATCATTGACGATTTCCCAATCCTGACCGCCTTTTTCTGTACCAAAATCAAATTTTAGAGAAGTGTCTTGCATAGGGATAAATATAAAGACCAAGAAGATAAGCAAAGCCATTCTTGATTGTTTGAGATAAATTAATATCAAACAAACCAGTTAAAGCCAAAATGGTTGAGTCTAGGTGTCTAGGTGTCTAGGTGTCTAGGTGTCTAGGTGTCTAGGTGTCTAGGTGTCTAGG
>CAZHOV010000101.1:5880-21203 GCA_964534315.1 uncultured Saprospiraceae bacterium
GTCTAGGTGTCTAGGTGTCTAGGTGTCTAGGTGTCTAGGTGTCTAGGTGTCTAGGTGTCTAAAATTTAGTCTATTTCTTAAATTTCCAAACTGATTTTTTCAACATCCCAACATGATAAACCAAACGTATTCAGAGAGTACTAATAACTCTTACCTCCTAAAACGGATAGCCGATAGCCAGATTCAAGATCAGGTTTTCACTCCTCCAATGGCCATCCAGGAAATTAATCTTATTGAATGTCCATTCAAAGGTTTGGTCAGGGGTAGGTTGTCTTAGTGCAAAGGAGCCGTCGAGACGGATGACAAAAAAGTCGAAATCGAGGCGGAGGCCCAGACCGGTTCCGATAGCAATAGATTCATGGAAGTCGGAAAAATTAAAAACGCCTTGGGGGCGTGTCTCACTATTGAGCACCCAAATATTGCCGGCATCGACAAAAATGGCTCCTTTAAGATAGCTCAGCAGATCAAAGCGGTATTCGGTGCTAAACTCCATTTTGATATCTCCTGTCTGATCGATAAACTGATCTCTGACAGCGGTGGTGTCGAAGAAACTACCGGGCCCTAGTGCCCGCAAGCGGAAAGCTCTAATACTGTTCGCTCCACCGACAAAAAATTGGGTGATATAGGGAAGTTCTTCCGAGTTACCGTAAGGGATGCCCAATCCCAGATTCAACCGGGCAGCCAGTAAATTTTTTCTGCGGGGCAGATAAAAGCGGATATCAGGCGAAATTTTAAAGAATTGCGCGTAAGGAACACCAATGATTTCATTCGGCTCTGTTCCTCGTTTTCCGGAAAGCAGGCCTAGTACATTACCAGAGGTTCCGATCTGTGTCCGGATCACAAAATAGGGTTCTAGCCGGTCAAGGCTTTGATTATTGAATGTGTAGGTATATTCAAGCCCGGAAATAAACACATCCTTGAAACTATTGGCCAGGCGTGGATCATTCATTAAAATGGTATCAAACTTGGGTTCGCGATTAATCAATCGGACTCTATTTACCCGGAGTAGATTTAATACGTGATGGACACGCTGGTTTTCTTTCCAATCATACCCAAAAGATGCCCGCAAGGCATTCTGAGTAAACAATTCTGTTCTTATTTGAAAGTTGGCATTTAAACTTAAGAACGTTTGAGGAACGAATCTCTTCCAGGTTCTTTTTTCCAGAAAAGGGATCAAGAAGGTTGGTAGCCTTAAACTAGCCTCAGCCGTGAAATCAAGGGTATTGATAAAAGTTCCTGCATCCTGGTCTCCGAGCTGCGTTTCCACCCCTCCTGAAAGACTTATTTGAAAGTGCTCCCCCCGTTTAAAAAGATTTCTATGGGTGTACGTGCCGATAACAGTGGTCCCCAGGTATCCTCCCACCCGGTTATTAATCTGAAACTCTCCACTCACCCGCTGATTTAAAGCAGGAGTCAGCAGAAAAAAGCGATCAAGATACTTCCGGTTATTTTCATAACGAGGTTGGTATTTGAGGTTGACAAACTTAAATACATCCAGATCTAATAAATGGCTAACAGACGTTTGCTGTTGACCCTGGTTGATCACATCACCTGTTCTTTGAATGATATTTTGTTGTAGTACATCAGGCTTAAGGATTTCCCAGGATTGAATCACATTGATATTCTTATACGAGATCGTATCTTTTTTGTCGTCTTCTGATTGTTTCTCCAAGCTATAATTAGGATAAACGTAGGTATTTCCCAGATAATACCGCTCATAATCCAAGGAATCCTTAAAAGGTTTTACCTTCATAAACACATCTACTTGTTGATTGCCCAAAGCCGTATCTACATAATAGAATATAGCATTTCCTCTAAAATCCAGATAGCCTTTCTTTTGGATGCCCCCCTCAAGTCTTGCTCGCTCTTTATCCAGATCGAATTTCGAATAATAGGCATCAGGCTTCAGAATGGGTTTTTCTTCCAGAGGCGTCATATATCGTACGATATTTAAGGTATCATCCGGATATTCAATATTGCGCACCCGATACCGGCCACTATTTTCAATACGATAAGTAAGGTCTACTTTTTGCTTTTTAACGAGGGTATCGACCTTTACTGTTGTTCCAAAATACCCTAGATCCTGCATTCTCTTCGTTAAAATTAACCGACTTCTTTCTATTGTTCGATCATCAAATAGTTCAGGAGGAGTTCCCAGTTTTCGTTTGATCCATGAACGAAGGCTTTTTTCTTTTTTGGGTTCACCCATAGCCTGGTAAAGCCATAGGTTAAAGCCACCCAGTCCATACCGAAGCTCAGGCTTTGCAATTTCCAGTAATTGAGTGGTGAGTTTATATTTATTTACAATATCGTCCGGCTCTTCAAACTCTACTGATGTGGAGGTGACCAATAACTCATCATCTGCCAGTTTCTTAGTTAGCGAACATGAAGAAAAAATCAAAAAACCCAAAAACACCCAAAAGCAGTATTTCACAACAGCATTTATCATTTATTAATGAACACTCGATTTTGTAAGATTGAATATAGTCCAAAAGTAGCGTTAAAAAGACGTTCGGCTTAGGGGGTTTTTCTTTCTTTTATTCTTTCCGACGGGGTAGACTAAAGTCCACTTGTTATACATAGACGGTAATTTGTATTACTTTTTTTCCTTCTTTCCTTTTTTCCTTCCAAACTCCTTTTTCCATGAAACACCGATCCCGTATTCGAGTGTTTGTTCCTCATTAAGCGCACCATTATTAAAATCATTTTGACTAAAAACGCGGAGTAGGTAGTTACCATTTTTAGTTAATTTATATTCCAGGATAAAATCTCCCGCTATAGAGGAAAAGGACTCGCTATTCTCCCCTTCTAACCCAACGTCAGCTTCTGCTGTAATTTTTAGCCGGTCATTAAACAATTGTTTGGAAAGACCTACTCCCAATTCGGTAAACCTGTTATTTCCTTCTGCTTCGTTCAGATTAGATTGATAGCTTTCAAAATCAATAGATACTTCGACTCCTTTTATATAGCGGTTCGCCAGGTTATTGAGCTGATTAGAGATAAGCTTACTCACACTGTTCAAGGCTACCCGCTCACCCGCATCTTCCCAGACAATATTCCCTGCGGAGGAGTTCGAAACGAAAAAATTATTAAACAACAACAAGGAGAATACCTGCTGATTCATCTGATTGGGATCATTTCTTATCTCTTCAAGTTTCCGGTCAATGGTATTTCCCAACCCACTTGTTCCTTCCTCTTGTTCGACCTCAATATCGAAAGAAATTTCAGGTTCCAGAAGGGTTCCTTTCATAAACAACTTGGTCTTTACCGGACTCCGCCTCTTTGCTGCGCGTTCTTCCTCTTCGCTCATAGTCACTTCGTTTTCTATTAGTTTGTAAACACTGGTACTAGACTGATAAATAGCTGTAATATCCAAGATTCCCTCCATTGGATTCCCCGTAAATCCGATATATCCTCCTTTTTCTATCTCAAACTTCTTCTTGATCAGACTGCTGTATGTAAAGGTATATTTTCCACTTTCTAAAATATAATCCCCTAAGATCATCATTTCTCCGGCAGGGCTCATTCCGATACTCATAGTAGAGGTTCCTTTACAAACCACCTTATCTTCCGTCTCCGGGTCTACTATCAACTGAAGTTCCAGGTCTGGTGTAACATCCAGATTCATGAGCAAATCCATTCCAAAGGTATTTCGAACCCGATACTGTTGTTTCAAAATAGCAGGATCTTTCAACCGGATCACATTGGGATTCCCGAAGATGATATAATCATCAGTTGTAAGGGCAATCTCTTCATATAATGGCTGAAGGAAAAACCTGGACCCGGGCAATGTCTTGGCATTGATCGTAATAATCGGTGCGTTTAGGGTTCCTTGCGCCGTAATATCCGTATCCA
This sequence comes from uncultured Saprospiraceae bacterium, assembly GCA_964534315.1. Classification (GTDB taxonomy): domain Bacteria; phylum Bacteroidota; class Bacteroidia; order Chitinophagales; family Saprospiraceae; genus CAZHOV01. The sequence continues at coordinate 9,736 of CAZHOV010000101.1, forward strand.
GGTTTAAGGTTCCCCAAAATAGAGGATTGTCTTTCATGGTGGTATTCAGCAACCTGAACTTTTTTGTATTCAACCTTAGATCCAGCGAAAGATCTGAAAAAAACTGGTGGTTAATTTTCCCGCTCAAAACAGCCTCTTCCTGCGACTCCCCCGTAATCTTCATTGCTCCTATGTCAATGATTTTATCGGTTATGGTAAGGGTATGTTTCGGGATCTTTAACTTGGTTTTTAAATAGTCTACTACCAAACTGGCCTTCTCTAGATTAATCGAACTGGTCAATGCGGGCGCACTAATGGGCCCCTTTACTCTGGCCTCCCCCGTTACCTTTCCGGATGCACTACTCACGTTGCCTTCAAGTAAGGGATTAAGAAGGCTAAGCTCCATATTGGTTATACTGGCAAATAGGTCAAGTTCATCTTTCTGGTAGGCATAGTCCCCAGTTAATAAAAACTGTAAGCTCTCTCCCGATAACCCTACTCCTACATCAACTACCGGCCGATCAGGATACTGCCTAGCTGAAAGGCTCAACTTTCCCAACTTTTCTTCCTTTAACGTCAGATCATTAACATATAAATTACCGGTAGTAAATAAATCCCCAAACAAATCTACCATCTCGATCGCTCCATTGATCGACCCACTGAGTAAATCTTGATCCAAATCAATTAAGCTTGCTATCTGGCCTATATTATAATCCTTGAAGGCTATATCAATAATGGTAGGATCTGAAGGATCGAATGCCTGTTTGCTTTCTACACTTAGATAGTGTTTCTTGCGCTGTATGCGGAAATCCTCGACAAATAAATAATTTCCTTGAAAATACATCCAATTGGAAGGCGGAATATTCCAGGTGCTATCATTAAGAATAAAAGCAGGACTAAAATGAATAGCCAACCCTTGTTGAAAAGATGAAAGCGAAAAACGGGTTGCCAACTTCTTTTCCCCTCTAATCCCGATTCCCTCTGCATCCAGGTATATACTGTCGTTCCGAATAGCAGACAATAAAGACACCGTTGGGTATTCAGTAACTCCAAGATCCAGAGGTCGAATTGAAATAGTTGTAAAAAGTGTTTGTTCTTTATTTTCGACTCCTACTTCAATAGTGTCTGCCCCAATACCGCCTACCTGAACCCCCGTTAGCTTACCTGTCACCTGCAGTTTTTGCTTTCGGTCATTATATTCCCCTTGAATAGCAGCACGATCTAACCCTTTAATCGCAGGTATGAGATCAAGAATAAGCGGAGGAGATTCCTGGAGATTTATTTCAAACGCAAAGTTCTGCCCAAGGGTAAAAGTTGAATCGGATATTTCATTTAGGCTATAATAGTTATCTACAAAATTGGAAATTGATGACGGCAACTTACTAAGGATAAATCTCCCCTCTACCACTGCATTTATTAAATTGGCGTCTAGCTGAATACGTTTTTGGAATACTTGCCCCTGGTCTAATTTTAAATTCACTGAAGACTCCTGAAAGATACGTTTCCCATCTGTCAGAAAAAGATCAATAAGCTGAGCACTACCATTCATATCATCCAACCGGGTCCCTTTCAGGGTAACCTTCCCCTTTGTCTTTAAAGCGAGGGGCTCAGGGTGAAACCCAAGTGCTTGGAAGTCTATGCTGTCGACTTCTATTGTTCCTGTATATTCAGGTACCAAGGCAAAAATATCCGTTTGACCTTCAGCCTTTAGCTGAAGATTAGGGTCGTTTGTTTCCAATTCAGCCGCCAATTGTCCTTGCTTTAGATCACCATCAAGCGAAAGATCTTTATAGTTATAATTTTTAAACTCAATAAATTCTACGTCTAGCCTGGCATCGGCTATAATATTTTCGGGGTCAAGTCCTTCACCTGCCCCCTTTACCGTAAAAGTAGTCTTACCAAGATTTTGCTCGTCGTGTAGAAATTTACCTAAATCAAAATCAATGGCAGTGATAACACCTTCGTAGCGAGCAGAACTTTCTCCTTCAGACAGGTTGATCTGTATGTTATTCTCCACACGGCCAAGAGCGGTTTGAAGCCCTCCATTAAGGTTATACTGTTGATCTTTTACTATCAAACTTCCTGAATAACTGATTGTACCAAGACTATCAAGCAAGGCGGGGGCCCGATCTCCTATTACGCCCTTGAGATCTGCTGAAGTGGTCGTAAAACTGGATATACCCGCCAGTATAAACAAGCTGTCCGTTTGAGGAAGACCGGTGATTAGGCCACTCCCCGAAAAGCGGGTGGCCGATGCTGTTTCCAGTTCAATATTCCGGATTTTGAGATCATCGAACCGACCTTGCCCCTTGATGTTCAGCTTTATCGTCCCAAGGGTCGCCAACCCGGGCGGGAGTGGAAGGCTATCAAATAGTAGCGTTACGTTTTCATAGGAAGTCGCCAAGCGAATATGGGCCTGATCGAATGAAAGTTGCTCCTTATCTGCAAGGTGCTTGAACGATCCATCCAGCTTAAAGATCAACAGCTTACCAAGTTTCATCTGCAAATTATCAGCAGTGAGGTTATTGACCGTACCTGCTAGTTTCCCCGAGATCAACAGGTTCGCACCGGGAGGAATATTGATTGATGAAAACTTTTTAAAAACAGGAGCAAATAGTTGAATATCCTCCATGGCTATTACTGTATTTTCGAAGCTAGCCTGAACAACAACCCTATCAAGAAAGTCCGTTAAGTCGTTAAACTGGTCATAGACCAGCCGGGTTTCATTATGTATTTCGGTGTAAGGCGTTTGCAAATTTAGGGTAGAAACCTGCAGCCCGGAGGTATCTGCTTCAAAGGCAAGGTCCAGATTTTTTAGCTCAAAACCGCTAGACTCTATGAATTTCAGCCCATGAAGCTGCCCCTCCATTTTTTTATCGATCCATTGGTAGCGATCGATCTCAAAGTTTAAATTATCCAGCGAAAAGTCAGAAAAGTTGACGCCTTCCCCACCGGAAGAAGCATCGAGTAATTTTAATGAAAAATGACTGGACTCCGTAATGATATCCCCTCCGGCAATAGTCCAGGGGATGGATGGGAAATTAAGGGTGGCTGTACGTTCTTCGGTTGGCGCCTTATCTTTTTTTCCCGCAGGCGGAATCACCAGATCTACCGCTACCCCATTCAGTCTCGCTTTGGCAATATCGATGATCTGATCCTGTAAGTCCAGTTTATTGAGATTGATAAAAAGATCTTCTGAAGCAATGACCGTTTGGGCCCCGCTATTTTGATCGATCATAGCAAACCTTACCTGGTGTAGCTCTATTTTATCCAATTCGATCTCCCAGGGAGCTAGCTCATCCTTCTCCGGCTTGGGCTGATCGGAAGAAAAGGCATCGATGATAAACTGATAGTTATAATCCGTCGTTCCTGCCCGCTTGATCAAATTGATGGTTGCACCGTCCAACTCAATTTTATTTACGAACAATTTTTGTCGGAACAACGAAAATAGCCGGAGGTTGACCGCCAGTTCGTCGGCATACAGCAGGGTATCTTGATTGAGATCTTCAATATAAACACCCTCTATTACGGCCGTTTTAAAAAACCGGATATCGACCCGCTCAATGCGGGCTTCGGTATTTAGTTTTTCTGAAAGGTAGTCGGTTACTTTATTCACCACCGCATTCTGCACTCCGGGAAATTGCAGCAAACCCCATAACGCCAGAAAGATCAGCACCAGGGCGGCGAAGATCCAGAGGGTTATCCGTATGAGTTTGCGGAGTAGGCGCATTTATTGTTGTATTTCTTTTTTCTTGATAAAAAAGAAAGAAAAAATCAAGACTTTATTCATTTTTTTACGCTTCAATTGAATTAAAATCTTAAACAAAATAAACTCGCATGTAGCTTCATTTATTACTCAAACAAAATAGGTAATTGTTTATTGGTATTTTACTCAATTTGCAGCTTCTGCTCAAACAGTATTTTGTTTTTAACAGATTTTTAATTCAATTTCCTCTAAAATGAATAAGGTCAGAGAAATAAATAAGGCGAGGTTTAGGGTACAATATAGCAGCTTTAGCTGCGAAAGAACTTCAAAAACCACTCCGATATCATCGGTTGCGTGGTCTTCTCGTCCTCTGGTTGTCGGGTTGTCCAGTAAGTACTCTTTCCTACTTTCCCATCCCGCGCCCTAACCCTAAAGGGAACTCCACCCGCGCATGGTTTTTTTCCGAATTTCCTATTTTCTTTAAGATTCATTCCCCAGTTCATTATCCGGTTAATTCCTCAGTCCAACCCCTGGTTCATTACTCTCCCTTTCCTATTTTCCTCCTTTCCTATTTTCCTATTTTCCTCCTTTCCCATTTTCCTCCTTTCCTATTTTCCTCCTTTCCCATTTTCCTCCTTTCCCATTTTCCAACTTTCTAATCCTTAATCAGCCAGCGGATAAAAACCGGGATTAAAAACAGATCGCTAAACAGGGCACTGAAAAGCGTCACACTAATGAGCGTACCGATAATGATACTAGGTGGATGAATGGAGAACAACATGACCAGAAACCCGAAAAATAAGATCACCGTTGTTAAACAAATCGCCTTGCCAGTCTCCATAAAGGTGATACGGAGGGATTCATCGACGGTGAGGCCTTTGTTACGGGCCAGTTTGAATTTACTTAGGAAGTGGATCGTATCATCTACCGCGATGCCAAAAACAACGGCGAAGACGATGGAAATCCCAGCCTCCAGTTCTATCCCTAAATACCCTAATAAAGCTCCAGCGATAAGGAGTGGGACTACATTGGGAATTAAGGAGATCAATACCATACGCGCATTGGCAAATAAAAAGGCCATCAGGAAGCTAACGATGAGCACTGCCATCCCTAGCCCTTTTAAGAGGCTATCGCGCACATATTCGGAGTTTTTATCCAGGATCAAGCCGGTCCCCGTTCGTTTGAAGGTGGCAACGGTACTGTCGGTGTTCATGACGATCCAGTTGTCTATGCGGTTGCCCACAGCTTTAATACTGTCTGCACCTACATCGAGCAGGCGGGACGTAATGCGGGCCTTGGTACCGTCTTTACTGATCAATATGTTGGTATTGGCCTGAGGCACCTTGGATACCAATCGCTTATACTTGGCAAACTCCCGCTCCGTTTCCGGCATTTTGTAAGCCTCCGGGCGGTTGCCGGAGTATGCCTGATTGATGGATTTGTACAAATCAGTGACTGAGTTGACGCCTTTTATGGAATTGAAGGAGCGAACATACTCCTCCACTTTATAGATTTCCTGGATCACTTCATAATCATCCGCCCGATAATCGCCCTCTGCAAATACCGCGATTTCCATAGGTCGGAAACCAGTATAGTCTTCTTCAAAAAAGTGAAAATCTTCGGTGATCTTTTCTCCAATAGGAAGGTTTTTGGAAATTTGATAGTTGGTGGTAATTTGTGAAATACCAACCCCGCAAATAATCAGGAGCACCACGAATCCAATCATAATGGTACGAGGATTTGCTTTAGTATAGCGATCAAACCAATCCATCAGTTTTTCCCAAAAGGCTTGTCCTTTGCCCAGCTTGATCAATTTATCAACCTGGAGATAAGAAAGTAGTGTAGTGGTAAAAAAGATGACGGTAATATAAGCTACCAATACCCCCAGAGCAGCATTGATGCCAAAATCGCGGATAGGGATAATGCGGCTGGTGACGAGGGTAGCAAAACCAATGGCAGTAGTTATGGAGGTAAGCAAGGTGGCCAGGCCGATCTCTTTGATGGTGGTCATGATCGAATCCCTGCGGCTATTCCCTTTGCGCAGCTCGTCGATATACTTGGACATGATATGAACCACATCGGAAGTTCCAACGATGATCATCAGTACCGGGTATAGGGCCGCCATGGCATTGAGATCGCGTCCCCAGCCACCGAGTAGTCCCATAAAAAGGAGTAATCCAAGACCGATGGAAACCAGGGCGATGCCGATACCAAATGGTTTTCGAAACAAAAAGAACATCACCAGGCTCACCAAAAAGGCAGAGACCACAGCAGAGACGAACACCTCTCGTTTTTGCATATCCACCATTTCCTTTTGGAAATAGGCAGGGCCAAGGATATGGTAATCTTCAAACGTATATTGTTCCAATAATTCATTGAGGCCTGTAATGATCTCTTCCGATTCTTGCAATTCGAGGCGGCCATCGGTGCGCAGGGCTACAACGAGGGAGGTCGCTTCTTCATTCACAAATTGGCCGATAAAGCGGGCGTCTTGCAGGAGGCGTTTTTTATCCTGTTCATAGCGTTCGGGGTCGTTGAGGTGAATGATCGGAACAGTCGTGATTCCGAAAGGTGTCTTAAGCGGGTAGCCCAGCTGAGTCAAAGAGCGACTTTCGACGACATTAGGCAGTTCGCGGGCTTTGAGCGAAAAGTCATGAAATACTTTAAGAAATTCCTGATCGAAGATACCATCATCCCGTTTGACCGCAATAAGGAGGAAGTTCACATCCGAGTCAAATTCTTCCACAAATTTCTGGAAAAACTCCAGGTCTTTGTCTCCTTTCGGAAAAAACTGATCCAGCGAAAAAGCGAATTTAAGCTGGAATACAAAAAAGATACTCAGTCCGGTGAGTATCAGAAAGGCGATCAATATATAAGGTCTAATTCGTTTGGTCATAGGAAATTGGCTAAAATTTACCTATAAACTTGGAATGGAGAGGAAAGTTTAAGCGGCGGTAGAGTTTAGGAAACTAATTTTTTAATTAGACCGTTTCTAGATAAAAATTATTCTGTGGCTAAGCGTGCCCCACCTATAGGTGTGGCACACGTATACGAGTGCCACACCTAAAAAGAAACTCCACCCCGGAGGTAGGGTGCCTCCGCGTCAAAAAAATATGCGAAGGGGTTACAACTTAATAAAAAAACACTTATATTTGCGTTCCCTTCAAAGAAAGGAGGGAAATGGTCGGGTGGCCGAGCGGTTAGGCAGAGGTCTGCAAAACCTTGTACGGCGGTTCGAATCCGCTCCCGACCTCAAAAATAAAAACGCAACTCCCTATTAACGTGCAAGTTGCGTTTTTTTTATTTTAGGTGTGGTAGGAGGAGCTGAGGTTATCGAAATCTATGGAAAAAATTTTCGGGTACGACTACAAAAAAAAGTTCTTTTGGGCTGTAATATGCTAACGCTCCTGAAAGTCCTGAGTGCCCTATGAAGTATGGAACTGCACCTGTCGGATTAAAAATCCAGGGAAGTTTTAATAAGTGAATGCCAATTCCTGAGCGCATTGGGAAAAATATTTTGTTCCATTCTTGCAATTCATTAATGTATGATGATGGAAACATTTTTCCCGTAAAAAAAGCTTCAATAAAGACAAGCATATCTTCTGATGTTGAAACGATCCCATCGTCTGGTCCAAAAGAGGTCATTGCTTTTATCCTATGCAGTTTTATATTTCATATTTTAGAAAATGAAGGTCCGAGACCTTTTCAAAACCTTTATCTGCTGAAAAGAGTGGAATATTGATATATTTGGAGGTAGCAGCAATAATAGCATCAGGAAGCTTTATTTTATGCTTCCTTTTTAGTTCGATAGTAAGACGTTTGATTGGTTGGTTAAGGTCAACAATAATACATTTACTCAGAAACTCCTCTATCTTTTTAATGTCTTCTTCCTTTATTTCTGAAAAGCCCAATAGTTCCAATTCAGTTATAAAGGAAACATAAACATCCCTACCATTCAATAGATTAGCAATAGTGGTATCACCATTTAGTAAATAAAGGGCAATGTTTGTATCAATTAAAAGACTATTCCCACTCATCTCTCATTTTGTTTTGGATATCAAGCGGAGAACGATTTAGCTTTAAAATACCACAAAATTGATGAGCATTGAATTTGCTTGGTTGAGATAGTGATCCAATAATTTGAAGGATACTTTCAATATCTGCCGACCTTTTTATAACGACTGTCATATATGAATTTTTGATTGAATATACGAACAATTTGAAAACAAGGCTAAATTCTTTTGCGTTCATTTGCATTAGTAAAACAGAAATTTATTCTTATTGTATAGAACTCGTTATATCCGCAATATTGCGGATACAACCGAATAATCCCTTAATAATCCAAAATAACAAAACAAAAAGGCGAGATTCCCACCCAGTTTTTTGGTACCTTGAGGTTTAGCTTAATGAAATAGTGTTTACCTCATATTTTGTCTAAAAATAGGGAAATTTGAGAAGGGAAGCAAGGGGGGGAGAGTGAGGCTAATGAAAAAGGATTAGGGAGAATAGGTAAATAGCCTGTTCCTTTTAATAAAGTCGAAGGATCGGTTGCACGCCATACTATTTAGTATTTAATGTTTGTTCTTTTTTTCTCCTTTCTGATGGATACCCTACTGCCGCCAGTATGAACAAAAAAGGAACAAAATTTTCTCCGATTTAGAGATCATTATAAACTACCCTACCCTTTGATCTAATAAAAATAAATCGTATTTTATATGCTGAATTGATCCAAACTTCCAAATCATGCCTAGAAAACAAAAAATAAGACCGAAAAGGCATCAAGAGTTCAGGGCAATGGCTTACCAGCCCGAATTTGAAGAACGCCTAAACCCTCAAGAGCAGTCGTTTGCTCCTCCTCCTTTACAACTCAACGCCACTGCTACAGCAAAACCAGAATCACCTCAGGAAGAAGAAGTACAATTAAAAAAGGCTACTTCCAGTGAAAATACCCACGAAAAGGGTTGTGGTTGCGGTGCTTGCTCGGGCAGGCAAACAGTCGCTCAGCAAAAGAAATCCTCCGGCAGTGGCTTAATTAGCCAGGCCGGAAGCGAAGCTAAAACATCCCAGCAAAAAAATACCAGCCAACCCACCACCAATCAGGGAGTCATACAAAGAGGCTTCTGGGGAAGACTCTGGAAAGGCATCAAAAAAGTCGGCAGAAAAATATCAGGAGGATTCAAGAAAGCCGGTAAGTGGATCGGAAGAACGGCAAAAAAAGCGTGGAAAGGTTTGAAAAAAGCGGGTAGATGGATCGGAAGAACAGCCAAAAAAGCATGGAGAGGAATCAAAAAATTCGGCCGGTGGATTGGAAAAGGGGCTAAAATCGTTTGGAATGGAATCAAGTGGGTCAGCAAAAAATTGTGGGAAAAAACAAAAGGAATCTTCCACCGGGTCAAACGCTGGATTGTCAAATTGCCTTCTCGCGTGAAACGACTCGTAGTGCATTTATGGAAAGGAGTCAAAAGCCTGAAACCATGGAGCTTGAAATGGTGGAAAAGCCTCGGAAAAGCCAGCACCTGGAAAAATTTCGGCAAATGGTTAGGAGAATTCCTTATTCACGGAGCAGAAGTGATGGGTGTCGCAGAAATTGCAGAAACCATAGCCGATTTCATCAAATTCAATACCCGCCCATTGACTGGCTCGGAAATAGCCGTTGCCAGGGAAGTATTCGGCAATTCTATCGATTATAATCTAGTGAGGATTGATGAAAAAGCCATTACTGCCAAATGGTCAAATGCTGCTTATGTTACCTTCCACACTATTAATCATTGGGGGGCACTTAGCCCTTCATTACTGATCCATGAATTAACACACGTTTGGCAATACGAAAAAATGGGAGCGATGTATATGCCCCGAGCGATTCACGCCCAGGGTACTCCTGAAGGATATGATTACGGTGGAATCCCACAGCTTGAAGCCAATCAAAATATTGGCATGAATGCATTCAACCTGGAACAGCAAGGTGATCTTCTGCGGGATTATTACCTGATCAAACACAATCAAACACCCCAGTGGTCAACCTTTGACGAAGCAAACAGAGCTTCTGTCATCGCCCTCTTTGAGATCTATGTTAACGAAGTGAAAGCACGGTAGTTTTTTTATGTATTGACCGTATTATTAAATTTTAATTTTTGAATATGATTAGGACCTACTTGGTCATTTTCGTTTTCTTTATTCCGCTTACTGATAGTTGCAAGAAAGATACGTGTAATGAAAAACCAACCTTTCTTAACATAGATGGAAGCATTGAAAACGTCAACCCCGATTTTTTAAATATTACCTTCTCTTGGGAAACCAACGACGTACTACCTCCGGAGTACTTTCAGGAAGCTCATTTGATGACAAGTGACCGGGGATACTCTTTTGACAACCTCGATTGGCAAAATGATTATAATATGGTAGAGAAATTTTCTACAGACACAAATGGCTTGAACTTGGTATTGATTAGAGCTTCATTAGAGGAAGCTAAAAAAAGTTATGAATTACACTTCCGCTTTCCAGATCGAAAGGATTTTATTGATTGCAAGCACCCGGGGTCAAAAGATACCTACTACCTGGACATTAGCTTTTATATCGAAAAAAGTGCAGATACGAATTTTACCTTAAGCGATTTCGAGTGGAAAGAAACGTTGATAAAGGGAGGGTATTGATTATTATTAATCACTATAAATATCTCCCCTCTATGATTTACTTCACACCATCACCTCCTCTACCCCAACACATGCTGCATGCTTACTTCCTATCGGACTCTTATTAATTAGTTGACCATTAATTAATTAATTCAATGCGATCATCAGGGGACAATATCCCTACTTCCTCCATTTTGTGGTACTCATTGACATTAATTAGCCGCTGTGCAATCTGTACTGGCATAGCAAATCCTTTATTTTTCTAAATTTACTAAGTTCCAGGCATATCTACAACTTCCGTAAGTATTTGCGAGGATAAATTTGGCTGGTAAGCTATTAGAGTGGAACACAAGTCGATCAAATTCTGCAGATTTTTTCCATTTCAAACTACCTATACTTGATTATTAATTAACTAGATAAAACTTCCTTTTCCAGCTTTTGTTCGACAAAAAATCCGGAAATGACGGCTATCAGCCTACTGCGGATTAGCTACCTCCCTATTCTCTAAAGTGTAAGCTAACATACAAACCCATCGGTACAATAGCTGTTCTATTGGTATTAATTTTTCTTATCACCAAAAATAATAAACTTCATGAAATCGAAATTTAACTTTCTCGTTTTTTTCTTTTTGGTCGTGTCTGCATTCACGATCAAGGCCCAAACTGTTTACGAAGTTATCCAAAACAGTCCTGACCATACTATTTTGGAGATTGCCGTAGATTCTGCTAACCTAGACGGCACGCTTTCAGGAGCAGGCCCTTTCACTGTATTTGCACCTACCGATGCTGCCTTCACCGCGCTGCCTGCCGGTCTACTCGATGCCGTACTTGCCGATCCCAACGGATTATTAACAGATGTTCTTCTCTATCATGTCCTCCCAGACTCCGTTGAATCTACCGACCTGTCTAACGGCCTCACGGCTACTACCATTAATGGAGACAGTATTTATGTTACCATCGACGACAATGGTGATGTGTTTATCAACGATGCATTGGTTACTGTCGACAATGTTCCTGCAACTAATGGTGTTGTACATATTATTAATGCTGTCTTACTTCCCGGCCAAACAGTTGTTGATGTGGTAACCAACAGCCCTGTTCACAACACCCTGGAAACTGCCGTTATTGAAGCGCAATTAACCGATGACCTGAGCG
>CAZHOV010000102.1:0-21167 GCA_964534315.1 uncultured Saprospiraceae bacterium
GCAATGTGCAATGTGCAATGTGCAATGTGCAATGTGCAATGTGCAATGTGCAATGGTTGAAAATCTTCGATTTTCAACCATTAAATTCATTTTAATATCTACCTTTTTTGTAAAGCTTTGGAAGTCATCGGTCTTCGCGTATTCCAGTAGTGACGTAGTCACGAGGATTTCATTTGGTTTGCCCCACCATTGAAATGGTGGGTTGATAATTGTGTTCTTGCCAGGTAGCTTTCATTTTGGGCCAAGCCCTAGCTGGTGATAGCCTTCATTCTTAATTCTTCATTGCTCATTGCACATTGCACATTGCTAATCCACCTCTACCCGCACTCCTTCCGAATGACTACTAAACTCTGGAGCATACATACTTTGAATAGTGGTAATCCCATTAGAAAAATCACCTTTGTGGATAACCCGTAAAGGATATTCAAACACGTAGGTACCGCGCGGTAAGTAATCAAAAAAGAAATTGGTAGACGCATCTCTGGTGCTTTCGTAATAACCTAGACCACCTTGCCATTTGTATTGGCTGAAGACGTTCATGGGCTCAAATCCGGAGGCGCGCATATCTTTCATATGGACGTATTCCATAGGGCGATCTACTCTTAACTCGATGCGTACCTTAATTTTGTCTCCGGGCTCAAGACCGGCTTCTTCAATAGCTTGTAGTTCGGGGCCCGTATCTGTGTTGACCTCTTTAAATAATTGCTTTTTAAGGGTCAGTGGCGTTTCTTCGAAAGTTTTGATCTTATCGAGGTCTTCGAAATATTGCCAATAGACCGCTCCCCACGAAACGACCTTATTCGGATTAGTTACTTTGATCTTTGCCATCTCTTTACTCACTTCACTTCCATTCCAGTCGATCTTGAAATAGCCGGTTCCTGCTTCTTTATAGCGATTTTCAGTGTCTATTTTCTGCTTGCCCAAGGTAATTTGCACCGGTTGATCCTCTAACAACCAATTATCCCCGTTCATCAATAATGCATAAGTAGCTGATGACGTTGCCTTGGTAGTTTTCCAGTGATTGGTCTGTTTATTTTTTAACAACCAGATCTTTAGTTCCTCAACAGTCGCAGCATCTTGTCCAACCTCGTCGAAGACTTCAATCATGAGGGCTTGGGTTTCAATTGGGTGCTGATACCAGAAATAACCACTCTGACTTTTCCAGTATCTGCCCAGCTCTTCATTGTTGATCGATCGCTCTTTTAGCGATTTAACAATATCTGTAGGCGTACCTTCCCGATTATAGCGTTTCAATGCCAAAGCCAGCATCCCTTGCATGTAGGTGTTTTTATTTAACCAGTGCTTTTCGGCTTGATCCAGATAGTACTCCAATACTTTTTGGTTTTCGCCACCCATTTGTTCTTGTTGGAAGAAAGAGCGGGCATAGAGATAGTGGATTTCCAAATATCCCAGATGATCATCCTCCCATTTAGTTTGGCCCTTCTTGACCCGGTACTCCAACTCCTTATATTCTTCGAGAATTTTGCGGTCGGTATAACTGATAGCCTTGTTAACCATTCGTTTAGCGCCTTGATCTTCTTCTAACTCTTTAGCTCCGAGGCGGTCGAGGTGGCCGAGGCCTTCAACGATATACTGGGTGATATACCAGTTATCTCTGCCGCCCGGAAACCAGGCAAAACCACCACTTCCCAGTTGCCGCTCTTCCATTTTAGCCAGCGCTATTGCTTGTTCGTCAGCCATTCGGTTGAGATCAAAGAGGAGGGCGATATTCTTTTTTTGCTGTTCCTCACTTTGGGATGCTAAAACCCAAGGGGTTTCTTCGAGGATGGCCGATTTAAGATCTTGATTTTTAGCCAGGTTACTGACAAATGCGGAAGAAGGTTGATCTTCCGGTACATTTTTCCATTGATCAAACACTTGACGGATGCGCGGATGCGCATTGGCAAAGGTAGAAGCCAGCGTATTGGCATAGAAGCGGTTGAAGATCTGTTCGGTACACTCATACGGGTACTCCATCAAATAAGGCAGTGCCTGCACAGCATACCAGGCCGGATTAGAAGTGAATTCCAGACTAAATTGATGATGGGTTAAGGTGTTCGAGTTAGAATTTTTGAGGCTTTCCAGCGTAAAGGTTTTAGTCTCATTGCCGCGCATGGGCAATGGCTTGGTCTCCGTCACCAACATGCGGTTGGAAAGGATGGGCAAAGCGCTTTCTTCCCCATCCGAAAAGTTACCAGCTTTAGCTACTACCCGATGCGTCAGGGCTGGTACTTTACCTACCGGCACTGTTAACTTCCAGGAAAGGGCAGCTGATTGTCCCGCAGGCGCGGTAAAGGCTATTTCTGCCTTTTCCAGTCCCATCAATTGATCAACCGGTTTCATGGTAGTAGCGTCGAATAGTTCTAATTTGGCGGTTCCTTTCATATCCTCTTCAGTGAGATTGCTCACTTTGGCCGTATACTCTATTTCATCCCCTTCGCGCATGAAGCGAGGCGGATTGGGCATAACCATCAGGTCTTTTTGGGTGACCACCTCATTTTCAGTAATACCGGTTTTGAGGTCTTTGGTATGAGCCAAGCCTAAAAACTTCCAGCGAGTGAGGGCTTCATTCATCGTAAATTTGATCAGGACATTTCCATCTGCATCCGTTTTCAATTGCGGGAAGAAGAAAACCGTTTCGTCGAGATTCGTACGGACACTTACATCACCGAAATCTACTGGTTTTTCATCTACCGGTTCCTCCCCTCCTCCACCTTCCGATTCTTCCAAGTTCACTACAGCATCTGTTACTAAGCCGTTGGCAAATTGATCGTCTTCATTCCTACCCATTTCCGCCATAGCGGGAGCAGCTTCCTTTTTATTTCTTACATCGGCTCTGGGCCTTGCCGTATCTACTCCATAAGTATCATAGTCTTGATAGTAATAGGATCGACTCGACGGATAAAACCCAAAATAATTAAGGCTGCGATAGGCTTTACGGCCTGCCGGACTGAAGGTATTCCAGTCATACGCCATCAACTGGGCCTGGCTTCTGCCAAATCCCTTCGGAGACAGGCGTTTTCTGCTATAGTTGACCGGAAAAAGATTGAGATACCATTTATTGGCAACAAAAGCATCCAGGGAAGCATCGTACATAGCAGCCACCATTTCTGCCGCCACCTTTTCTTTTTTAGGTCCCATAACTTTCAGGGTCCACTCCTCCTCTTGTCCCGGATATAGTTTGTCTCTGAACGTCGCATATTCGATCTCCAGTTCTTTATTCGTCCACGGCACAGAGATAGTCTGGGATTGATTGAAGGTCCGGTTATTTTTGACCATATTGAGGTGATAGAATACATTGCCGCGGTGTTTTTCCTCCACTGCGAATTGGAAGGCTTCCAATTGATTTAATTCCATCCATTTACGATCAATGACTTCCTCTTCGTGTTCCACTTCCAATAAGAGCATCCCTTCTTTTTCAGCTGTTCCAAAATACCCCAATGCCGTTTCGCCCGGTTGCCATTGGGATTGTTCCTGTAAAGCGAAAAAAGGTTGATTGACAGGCACTTTTTTACTTTTCAGATCATAGAGGGTAAAATAGGATTTATATTCGACGCTAGTGCCATAGTTATCTTTAGTTTGAAGGGTTAGCAGGTATTTTCCCGCTTTCCACGAGTTAGATTTAACTTCGAGCGTTTTCTTTTTCTCTGTATCGAAGTCGGATTCAAATACGGTTTTTTCCGGTTTCCAGGTTATCCATTCATTTTCACGTTGGTAGGCAAAATGGGGAAATTCCTTTTGGTAGGTTTCTTTTGAAAGCACGTATTGGTCTGGCTCATCCCAATAGCGATCGTAAAAGACACGATCCGGCATTTGGAGTTGCTCGATTTTTACGGTTCCTGCTGCCGGTTCGAATTGCCCGTTCAGATTTTTGGTCGAAATTTCCAGCTCGTTAAACTCGCCCTTATTTATCTGATCTTCCAGGGGAACAGAGACATTAAGAGCGACATAACCTACGGTAACCGAAGTAGTAGTGGCATGTGTTTCGCCCGTTATGTCCGTTACATCTGCATATATCTTATAGTAAAATTCGGGTTTCTTCTCCGCATCAATAGTTCTGTCGGGAATGGCAGTGAAAGTGATCTCAAATTCTCCTTGGCTATTGGTTGTTGTTTCCCCATAGGCAATTTCCATTTTTTCCTCTGTATAGGGAGGCCAAAACCAACGGGACCATCTCCAATATGGGAACCGCACTTCACGCACTACGCGGTACTGCACCTTTCCGCCATCGATAACATTACCGGCATACGCTTTCGCCAAACCGGTAACGGTCACTTCTTCATCCAATTTAAAACTACCTTCAATAGGCTTAAAAGAAGCTTCAAATTTAGGTCGTTTGTATTCTTCTACACGAAACGATTTAGAAGCATTTCCTACATCCGAATAGATTGACATTCTGCCTACCAATCCGCCTCTTGGAGCAATAAAGCTACCGTTGATCGTACCATATTCGTTGGTAACCAATTGTTTAGACTCCACTTCTTGGTGATTTACATCGTAGAGGGTTACTTTTACTCTTTTATTTGGTAGAATCGAAGGCATGCGTTCCTCGTCCAATTCAACCACAATTCCTTTGAAATAGATGGTTTGTCCTGGCCGGTAGATCGCTCGGTCAAGGAAAAAGTGAGTTTTCTGGACCGAATTTCTCTGTCGATTACGGTTGCTATAGCTATAATAAGTGTGATTTAGACGCAGAATATCTTCGCCTCTGGAAAAGCGTGCCTGAACACTTCTGTCTGACTTTACTTGTGCATTGATATACCCCTCCTTATCCGACTCAAAGGTACCAACTTTTGACCATTCGTTAAGTTTTAGAATAGAGTTATAGTTGCGTTTAAAAAACTCTGCTTTAGCACCTTCTATAGGTTCCCCGCTCCTCCGGTCCATGACAAAGAATTCAAGTGCTCCGTCGCTCGCGGTACGCGACCAGTATGCTAAGGTAGAAATATGTGTAAAAGCAAAACCGGTAGCATTATTTTGATCCGAAAACTGATCATTATTAGAAATGAGGATTAAATAAAGACCAAATCCCAATTCATCAAATTTGATCTCCGTGCTATGCTTATGAAAGTCACCATCGTTAGGTAGATCAACGCTCCATACTTTCTGGGGCTTGAGGGAATTAAAAAAGTCCATATAATCCCTTCGCCGCATTTTATCGATCTTATCCTGCGCTTTTTCATCGAGTTTGATGACTTTAAGGTAGACCTTTTTGATATTTTTATATTCCACGAATCCCAAAAACGGTTTACCGGGCACATTTACCTCTTCCACATTAAGAGACAATTCTTTGGATGCTATTTTTGTGATAAGACTCTTACAGTTTTGCGCGCCATAAGAGTCAGGATAGGCTTTTATAGCTGCTGTACAGATTTCGTGAGCTTCTTTCAAATCCCATTTTCCGGTATCTTCCGGATTGGGTTGATACTTTTGTCCTTTTTGAAAATAGTAGAGCGCTTTGTAATAAGCTACTTCTGCTCGGGAAGGATGATCGGTATACCGACGCTCTATTGCTTCCAGTGCATTTAAAAAACGTTGATCTTTTTCTTCGATAATACAGTTGTCGTGTACAAACTGCAATCGCTTCAGATCGGCATCAATGAGGGCTGCCGGATCTTTATCGTCCTGATGAAAATTGATCAGGTCTTGCAGGATCAATAAGGTCTTAAAATGAGGCGCATCCTCTTGTTGGGATTCAAACGTATGGGTAGCAAAATCTTTGGCAGGTGCCAGCGCTTTGGGATCGTCGATATAAAACTTGTAGGAAGGATCAGAGAGGTAAGACCGTTCGTCGCGCAGGTAGTCGATTGCTCTATGGGCCAGGAAGTCATAAAGCGTAGGTCTTAATCCTTCGACATTGTCCGGTTTGGTGGTTATGGCAGCAAACTCCTGAATATTAATTTGCTTGGTACGTTCTTCCTCTAGGGAAGCCAGGTACAGGGCGCGGGCTTCTTTGACTAGCAGTTCAATCGTCCAGGTTTGAAGATCATCGGGTTTGAAATCACCGAGCGAGGTTCTGTCGCGCAATTGCCAGAGATTACTCTGGAGGTATTGTGCATAGATACTGGCGACAACGGACTGCAACACCGGTTTTACAGGAAAAGCGGCGTTTTCGAGTTCTTGATTAAGAAAGCCGATCGACTTGGCCAACCCGTCTTCTTCCAGTTGAGTGTTATATTTACTCCAATACATTAGGCATTTGATAACCTGGGGAGCATTCTCATCTTTCTGGGCCTTGGCATATAGGGCTTCCACCTGCTCGAAGGCAGAGCGAGGCAGTCCTTTACGTTCGAGCGAGTCGATAGTTTTCCACTCTTTGGAGTAGTCATCGTTATTGAGAGCGATCATAGTTAAATTTGGGTTTCCGTTTTGAGAACTGCAGAATAAAATACTGAAGAGTAATAAAATTGGAAAGATTGAAAAAAACAATTTTTTCATGTGTTTAATTTATGTTCACGAATGTGTCCGGAGTCAATTGGGTTAAGGAATCGCTCCTTTTATTTAGATGAAGGTACGGGATTATAAGCACAATATTGTCGTGCGATTAACATAATTTTAACGAATACCGATATGTTTTCGTATTATTGTAGGGTTGATTAATAACTGCATCTCGAGCTGGATTTGTACAAATGATTCCGGTAGGGGTGTGTAGAAATCAGTAAGAAATGCAAAAAACACCTTCCTCCCCGAAAGTTGGAATCATTGATTTGGTTTCCAATCGCCCGAATAAATCACTTTGGGCAAAATACATGCACGCCAATTTAGCCAGCATTATGCCCCAAATCATTGGGGTTTGGTGTAAGGAAAAAGGGGCGGAAGTCCACTACACTTGTTATACAGGAGTAGAAGACCTTTCCAAAGAACTTCCCGAAAAAGTAGATTTTGTGTTTATTACTGCCTTTTCTGAAGCAGCTCAATTGGCTTATGCTATTAGTAACTATTTCCGGACGGAAAAGGGATGTGTTACGATATTAGGAGGTCCACATGCCAAATGTTATGAGGAGGATAGTATTAAATACTTTGATTACGTGCTGGGCTTTACTCACAAAGATATGGTTCACAGCATTTTGCAGGATGGTAAAAGCCAACGACCTGAAGGTATTTATCTCAACGCTGACATTCAGCCTCCTGATTTGCCGGGTGTTAGAGAACGATGGCTATTCATTGAAAAGAACCTAAAGAAGACCCCTTTTTTAAAGATGGTTCCTATGTTGGGAAGTATGGGATGTCCCTATACCTGTAGTTTTTGTATCGACGCAGAAGTGCCTTATCAGCCTTTGAATTATGATAATATAAAAGAGGATCTAAAATTTCTGCTAACAAAATTTAAGAAACCCCGAATTGGATGGCACGATCCAAATTTTGGGATCAAATTCAATGATTACCTAGGATTAATTGAGGAGGTCGTGCCAAAAGGAAAGGTTGATTTTTTTGCAGAAAGCAGTCTTTCCATCCTTACCGAAAAGAATCTGAAAAGGCTCCAACAAAACGGCTTTGTTGGCATGTTGCCCGGCATTGAATCCTGGTTTGACCTGGGGAATAAATCCAGAACCGGCCAGCGACAAGGAGAAGAAAAGCTAAAAAAGGTATCCGAGCATGTTAATATGATTCTTGAATACATTCCTTTTGTACAGGCCAACTTTGTCCTTGGACTTGATAATGATACAGGTTCAGCACCTTTTGAAATATCAAAAAAATTTGTAGATATCGTACCCGGCGTATTTCCAGCCTATACCCTTCTGACCTCCTTCGGAAGTGCTGCTCCTGCCAATTTGGGATATTTAGAAAAAGACCGGGTCCTTCCCTTCCCCTTTCATTTCCTCAATAATCAGCGGGTAATGAACGTCAAACCCCTGAATTATTCATGGCCTGAATTTTATGGCTATGTAATTGATCTGTTGAAACATTCGTATTCCAGAAAAGCAATTCTCAGGAGGATTAGAAGCAATAAAAACTTCAATGCTAAAATTGCCAATTTTGGAAGGGCTATTTCTTCTTCGGGACCGCGAGTAAGAATTAAATATTATCAAGAAATTAAGCGCATGCTAGAAGAGGATAAGCAATTTAGAGCTTATTTCGAAGGGGAATCTGAAGTGCTTCCTGCTTTTTTCTCCAACGAGTTGAAAAGAGAACTAGGTCCTTTTTTGAAGTGGCTACCTGAAGGAGCCATGTACCACAATCATCGAGCTTATCTGGAAAGAGAAAGGCAGAAGGCGTAGTGGCGTATATAGGTTGCAAAATAATTAAAATCATTCGTCACGACGTCACCACCTGTTCGCTAATCCTCAATCACGATCTCCTTCTTCTTATCCCACCCCACCAACTGCAAGAATTTCTCTACCATGAAATAGACGACCGGCACGACGATCAGCGACAGGAACATGGAGCTGGTCAGCCCGCCGATGAGGGCCCAGCCGAGGCCGTTTTTCCATTCGGCGCCGGCCCCGGTGGCGATAGCGATGGGGATGAGGCCAATGATCATGGAGATGTTGGTCATGAGAACAGGGCGGAAACGAAGACCGGTAGCGCGAATCAGTGCCTTGCGCAATTCAACGCCTTCATTGCGTAAGTGAACGGTAAAGTCGACCACCAGAATGGCATTCTTCGCTACCAAACCTACCAGCATCAATAAGCCGGTAATGGAAAACAGACTGATCACCTCCATGGAAAGCCCTAATGCCAGGAATGCCCCAATGACAGCTAACGGAATAGTAAATAACACCACAAAGGGATAAGCGAAAGAGTCGTATAATACCACCATCGTAAAATACAGCAATAGGATCGAAGCAATACCTGCAAAGATCAACGCTCCAAATCCTTCTATTTGTTGTTTTTGTGAGCCTTCATATTGTACTTCGGTGCTTGGAGGTAATTCTAATTGAGACACCCGCTCCACAATCTCGTCATTGGCATCGCCGAAGGGTCGACCTACGATCTGGCCTTTGACAGCGATAGCCGGAGAACGAGAAAAGCGCTCCAGGACTGTCGGAGAAACGGACTCTTCGAGTTGAGCAAACTGGTACAGATAAATGCGTTGACCTTTGGCATTCAAAAAGCCCAGTGAAAGTAGGTCTTCCAGATTTTTCCTGTCATAAGCATCCAATCGGATATTGATATCATAGTCTTTTCCCTGATCGGAAAATTTAAAATCGGTATTCCCGGTAAGGGCCGTGCGAAGCAAGTACCCCACCTGCCCGATACTCAACCCTAGCGCTTCCAGCCGTTGCCGATTCAAGTTGATCACAATCTCCGGGCTACCTCCTTGCAGGGGAGTCTCCAACTCCACCACTCCACTAACCTGATCGATTTCATCATATACCTGCTCAGAAAAGTCTGCAATAGCCTCTTTGTCGGGACCAATAATCTTTACATCAACGGGAGCGCGGTCAGCCAGCCCCAAAATATTGATGGAAACCGGTTTTATTTTAGCTCCGATCATCTGGCTTTCCATGGTTACTTTGACCTGGCGGGCGATGATCGGAGTACTGAATTCCCGAAGGTTTTTATC
Source organism: uncultured Saprospiraceae bacterium (assembly GCA_964534315.1). Lineage (GTDB taxonomy): Bacteria > Bacteroidota > Bacteroidia > Chitinophagales > Saprospiraceae > CAZHOV01. The sequence goes on from CAZHOV010000102.1 coordinate 9,509, forward strand.
GATCAGTTTGACATTGAGTTCTGCCAGGTAGGGCGTATTCCTGCCCTGAGCGGAGGCCGCCGAAGTTCCTACCGTTGTGAAGATAGAGGTAATCTCCGGGCGTTCTTTTAAAATTAACTCCGCCTGGTGGGCCAGTTGATTGGTTTGTCTGAGGGTGGCATCTTTAGGTAATTCGATTTGGACTAAAAACTCTCCGCGATCGCCTGCTTCGAGAAAATCGACACTGAGGTATCCTGCGGGGATCAAGGCAACCGTTCCTGCAAATAACAGTAAAGCGATCAATAAAGTGACCCAACGAAAGGATAAAGCTACTTGCAGTAACGCAGCTACCTCTTTTGCCAGGAAGTTGACTAATTGATTAAAAACTTTAGTTAGCCATTTTAGCATAGGATTATCTTTAAAATCTTCAATACGGGCAAAACGCGAAGCCAGCAATGGTACTACCGTAAAGGCGACCAGTGTACTAAATAACACCGATACCGCAACGGTCATGGCAAACTGGGTGAGCAGGTCGGAAACCAATCCCCCGGCAAAGGTGATCGGTACAAAGACCACTACCAACGTCAATGTGGTAGCCACAAGGGTCAGCCCCAACTCCTTGGTGCCGTCATAGGCAGCTTGCACCCTTGATTTTCCCATTTCGAGGTGGCGATAGATGTTTTCAATGACTACAATCGCATCATCAACCAGGGTACCTACGGCCAAGGTCAGCCCCAGAAGGGACATCAGGTTAAAGGTGAAGCCAAGCAGATACATGACACCTAGGGTAGCCACCAGGGAGAGTGGAACGACAAACATGATGATCAACGAATTTCGGATGCTTTGAAGGAAAATAAACATCACCATGGCCACCAGAATGATGGCTAATAGGAGGTCCTGAAATACCCCCTTAGCCGCTTCGAGGGTAAATTCGGAGGTGTCCTGAAGGGTTTCTATGTTTAAGTTTTGATTGCTAAAATCCTTTTCCATCCGTACGATGGCTTCCTTGACCAGGGCACTCACTTCTACAGCATTGGCATCCGATTGTTTTTGCAGGTAGATACCGATCGCATCCTGTCCATTGGCCCGGGCAAGGATCTCCGGGGCTTTTACACCATCAATAACCTCGGCGACATCCCCAAGAAAAAGCTCTGTCCCGTCGGGCATTGTACTTACTTTAACAGCTCTAAGGTCATCCAAAGAGGTCACTTTACCCGACAGGCGCACCAATACCTGCCCCTTATCATCTTGCAATTTACCGGCAGGAACTTCTACGTTTGCTCTTCCAATGGCTTCGAGTACCTGAGCGATCGACACCCGGTATTCCTCCATTTTTTGGCGGAATAAATTGACTTTGATCTCTCGTTCCTGTCCGCCTAAAAGGCGTATCTGAGCGACACCGTCCAGTCGGGCCAGTGTAGGAATAATATTAGTCTTTACCAAGTCAAAGAATTCAGCCGGAGGCAGATCGGCGTAAAGACCGAGTTTGATGATAGGCAGGTCGTCAAAATCAAACTTTCCCACATTGGGCGGTTGCATTTCATCAGGGAAGTCAGCAAGCCGGGCAGTTACCTTTTTTTGAATGATATTTACGATCTCATCTACATCCGCATCGGCATCGGCTTCAATACGGATAAGGGAAAAGTTCTCAAAAGAACTCGATTCTATATTTTTGATATTCTCTACGCCGGAGGCGATATCCTCCAATGGCTTGGTGACAGCATTCTCAACTTCTATTGGAGAAGCACCCGGATAAACCGCGGAAATGGTAATTCTGGGCGGGCTAAATTTTGGCAATAGCTCATACCGCAACAACCGGGCACCTCCTAGTCCGGCCAGGGTCAACACCGTGAAAATAACGATGATAAGCGAGGGGCGCGTTATGGAGAGTTTGGTTATTTGCATGTTGAGTATAACTGAATTAAAAAGAAATGAGATAGAATGAAAAATAAAGGAAAATGGAATACTTAATTTTTAACCTTTAACTATTCTGTTTTCATTGTATTTAATTTGTTTTCATTCTCTTTTAATTATTGACAACTTTTACCTTCGTACCATCCACCAGGTTGATCTGGCCGCTTAACACGATAGTATCTCCCGGATTCAGGCCATTCGTTACTTCTACGATTTCGGAGTTGGAATAATCTATTTCGATCGATTTTTTTTGAGCGCGATTATTTTGGATTTGAAAAACCTCAGGCGATTGTATACTACTGATGATGGCAGCTCTCGGGATGACCAAGGTTTCGGCTATATCCTCTGAAAAGACTGCTTTGGCAAACATACCTGCTTTTATCGGTAGCCCCTTTTTTCCATCTAGTTGGACTTCCACCTGGTATTTTCCGCCGAAATCCGCTTTGACAGCAACCAGCGTTACTGTTCCCGAAAAAACATGATCGGGGAAGACGTCCATTAGGATCTTTACTTTTTGCCCTTTCCGGATCTGCACGACCCGTTCTTCAGCTACTCTGACCATAAGTTTCAGGGTATTGATATCTACGATCTCGGCGATTTGCATCCCTCCACCGACAAAGCTGCCATCTTCAATAAATAGCATATTGATATAACCGCTGATAGGCGCTTTAAGCGCTGTATTTTGAAGGTTTTCTTCAATCAAGGCAATTTGGGTTGTTATATTTTTTATTCCGATTTCCACTTCTTCCACCTGCCGTTGGGTAATGGCTTCGCCTTCCAGCAGGTTTTCAAAGCGTTGAGCATCCTTTTCCAGTTTTTCAAGATTGGCATTGGCGAGGGCTAATTGTTCTTCGAGGGATGAAGGATCGACTTTTGCAATTACTTCTCCGGCTTTTACATAGTCCCCTTTTCTTTTTTTGAGGTCGATCACTTTGCCTTGGGTGTCGGAAATCAGATAGGATAGCTTTCCCGGAATAAAGGTTCCCGAACTTACCACTCCTCTTTCTATGGGTTTCAGGGTAGCCGTCGTCACCTCTACCGGAAAAACGTCATTGACCTGTTCAGCCAAGCGGGCAATCTCCTCTTTTTTGGCTTGATTGGACTGGAGTTGGGTCCAAACGAACCACAGAAGGGCTGCAATGACGACGATAGAGATGATCGATTTAATCCATTTCATGGTTTACTTTTTTTCACTTTTACGGGGCCTGTTAGTTCAATAGCATCCTGAGTTTCCCAAAAGCTTTCATTAATTCCACTTCGGCCAGTCTGTAATCGAAGAATAATTGATTTTGCTCGATAGTAGCCTGGCGTAGTTCCGCTTCAGCATTAAAGACTTCCAGTAAGGGGCTGTTCCCTTCTTTGTATTGCAAGAGGGTTTGATCGTACAGTTCTTGCAGCAAGTCTAATTTTGCTTCGTGAGCCATTAACACCTCGAGTGCATAGAAATAGTCTTCGTAGGTTCTTTTTTGCTCAAATTTAAAATATTCTTTGGTTTGCTTTTGAGTGATTCTCCCTCGTTCAATAATCAGCTCTTTTTGTTGAATCGTCGCTTTTTTATTCATTCCCTGGAACAATGGAACTTCCAGGGCTAGCCCCAACCAGGACGTCCGGTTCCAGTCTTCGCTTCGAAACGGATCGAAGCGATTTTGTTGATATTGACCAAAATAGTTCCCTTCGAGTACCAGCCGCGGCCATCGTTGTGATTTCGTTACATTTAGTAATACCTGATTTACCTCTTCCTGTTTTTCTAATAGTCTCAAAGGGGTAAGAGCAGATGGCTCCTTTTCACTTGTAATATCAGTAGTATCAACACCAGAATTCTGTGGGATGATCAAATCTAATGGTTCTTCCTGGTCCATACCGATCACCAATTTGAGGGCATCTATTTGAGTGGCGATCCCTTTTCTTAATTTAATAGCTTTAAGGCGGAGATCGGCGATTCGCAATTCGATATTTTTAACGTCTGTCGGTTTAGCAAAATCATTTTCGTATTGCAGGGTAATCAGTTCCAGCAGTTTCTGAAGGCGCTCCATATTTACATTGATAATTTTTTGGGATTCCAGATTTTTTGCAACTTCGAAATACTGCTTAGCAACTTCGTAGATTAATTCTTCTTCTGTTTGTTTCTTTTTCAGGAGGAATAAATTTCTGGAGATATTGGCTAGCCTTGCTTGCTTAAATAGAGGTAAGTCCAGTACCGGTTGGCGCAGGTAGAGGCCAATTTCCATGGTGTTGTTTGTACCAAACGGCACAGCGACGACATCCTCAGATGCTCCAAAGAAACTTCCGGGAAGTTGAAAGATCGGAAGGTCAAAATACCGTTTGTAGTTACCATAGGCACTGATGGAAGGAAAAATGGCGCTGCGATTTCGCTGGATTTCATATTCGATGTTGGTCAGATCCAGATTCGCTTCTTTTATCTTAGGGCTTTTTTCAAAAGCATGAGATATACATTGTTTTAATGTAAATTGCAATTCTTGCGCCCAGATCAGATGAGCGAGAAATGATAAAAGAACAGTAGCTGTTAACAATTTTAATTTCATCAAGCAGATTTTCTAATCAGAAAAGGCAAAATGAATGTAATAACCTTCCTCCGAAAAGTGCTGAAAAATAGTAAGAAAAAATTAAATTCCTTATCGAATCAGGCCTGGTTTGCCTTTTCTTTATTTTTTTTATTACAAATCCTGTTATTCCTTCCTTATTATATTTTCAATCTCGATAACGCTCATTTTTTTCCCTTTCAGGAAGACCTGCAGACCATTGAAAGTCCCTGGATCACCGAACAACATCATCCTTTTCGGTTACTTGGAGAGTGGTTGGCTTTAGTTACCCTACTCTTTGTAGCTTCACCTCTCCGTAAATGGATTAATAACCTTTTAAAAGCTGCTGTATATTTTATTTATCCTATCCTTCTTGCCTATCAAATATATTTACAATTTTCATATAAGGTATATGGCATTCACCCTTCTATTCCAGATGATTATGTAAGTGTTCGGGAAGTGTTACCTATTTTTTTAAGAAGTATCGATCTTTGGAATATATCCGTTTTTTCCATTTCTTTCATAGTTGTAGCCCTTGTTTTGGTGATCATTCAGTTGATGCTTTTTTGGTTTATTAAAAGTTTACAAAGACAATTTTACCGAAGGTCAAGTTTGGTAATATTACTTAGTTTATGGATTTTATGCCTACTCGGAACGAATCAAACCCAACAATTTTCCAGGCTTGATAATCGCCCCTATGTGCAATGGGTAACTCCAAAGATTCAAAAGAGTCTGGAAGTAGAAAATATATTTAGCGGGAAATACGAAGAAATAAGAGCAACTTACGGAAAGTACAAGGATTGTGAACTAGAGCAAACACCGGATATCTATTTGATCTTTTTAGAGTCCTATGGAGCGATCGCTTATCTGGATAAGGATGTGGGTGAACGGGTCACTCAAACAGCTAAAACCATGGAAGTTCAGCTGGATTCGGCAGGTTGGTTTTCCGCCTCCGGTTACAGCGATGCGCCTGTCAAAGGAGGTCGCTCCTGGCTTTCGTTTACCACCGGTTTAATAGGCGCCAAGATTGAAAACCAATTAAGTTATAATTTTTTGATCGAAGCCCCTTTTCGATACCCACACATAGTTGATTTCTTTAATCAAAAAGGGTATTTCACCACCTGGATCTCAACCATGCAGATGAAGCCCAATATTGAGGACCTGATAGATGAGGATGAACTCAATGCTTTTTGGGAATACGACAACCTTCTTTTTTACAACCGTATTCCTTACAAAGGCCCCAAGTATAATGATTTTGGAGGATTACCCGACCAGTATGCTATTGAGTTTTACCATGATCAAATCGCGGGATCTTTATCTGCTCCTCATTTTGTTTTTTTTATCACGACTTCCACTCATAGTCCTTTTTATGCTCCGCCTCCCATTTTGGAGGACTGGAGGGCCTTTGACGACTTAACCCCGGAAAATCCTGGTCAATTGACGGCCCTGTCAGGAAAATACGTTGAACGATATGGGGACGCGATGGAGTATTTAATAGAATTATGGACCAGATTTATTGTTGAAAAGGGAGATCAAAATGATATTTTTATTCTGATCGGCGATCATCAGCCACCAGGGCTTGATTGGTTATTGCAAGGTCGTTTTAGTACTTGGGCTACCCCCCTTCATATTATCAGTAAGGACAAGACCTTAGTGAAAAAGTTTAAGCAAGACGGTTTTAAGGAAGGGTTATGGATAGATCCTGAACAGGGGGTATCCATTTCGCATGCTGGCCTATACTCCACTTTTATGCGTAATTTCCTGGCGACGTATGGCCATTCCTCCTGCCCCGAATATCAGCAATTAAGAGAAGGTATAAAATAAAGAAAGGCTTCGGCTACCTTTTGTGGAGTCCACGAATGCCGTTTACGGTCTGCAAATGCGTTGGTTTTTAAAGTCAAGAGAGAAGGGGGATGCTCAGTCAGGTGGCATAGGTGACTGATTATTTCATTGAGATTAGTGCAAAGCATTCCTCCATCATAAGCATGTAGGAGATGGGGAATATTTCCACGATTTAAGGCGATGACCGGCAGTCCCAGACAGACGGCTTCCCACACAGCCATACCAAAAGATTCGAATTGAGCCACTGAAATGAGTAGGTCATTTTGGAGCATTTGCCGGCTCAGCTGTTCAGGTAAAACGGGCGCTTGCAGAATAACCCGACTTTTTAGCGGCTCCTCTTTTAACAACAGCTTACATTGCCTGGCATACTCCCGATCCATTGCATCATTACCAATAATCATTAATTGAAACAAGGGTAAATTGGCGTGCTGATCATGTTGCATTTTTAAAGCTTTCAGAAATTCCAGGATACCTTTTACAGGTAGCAGGTTTGCTACTATCAGAAAAGCAGGAGGTTGAGAAGGTCGTTTAAAGGCTGTATTTACCTTAGGAATTAAAGGAGGTAGCACCAGTATTTTAGAAGGTTTTACCCCGATTGCTGTCAAACGATCGCGCATGAAGTTACTTGGGGTAATAAAAAAATCGAACCTCAAGAGTTTTTCTAGCTCGGGGGGATCAGGTGGCATAGATCCCTCTGTATTAAAAAATGGTAAATAATGAAGCAATAACCCTAATTGATTCTTGGCGGTTAATTGCTGACCATCCTGTATCCATTCCATAAAATAGATAGAATCGAGAATTACGATAGCGTTCTCCGGAGGCTTTGCCTTGAATGTTGTCCATGCTAGTTGACTAACGGGATGAACAGCTCCGATTGCCTCCAGAAATCGCTTATTGTATAGATTACCGCCCGATATAAAGGTATCTGGTTGTGGACTGATTAGATAAACCGGCGGGAATTGGCTGGTCACCATTAAGGCACAGGAGCTTCATAGGAGGCCCAGGCGACATGTGATTCTCCAAGGGTGATTTTGAGTTTACCCCGAAAACGAGTAGCAAAGACTTTTCTGAGCTCTTCATGGATGTATTTGCATAGAAACTCAGTAGTCGTTAATTTCCCTTTCATGGGAGGAAAATCGTCGAGATTTTTATAGTTGATTGGTTCAAGCACCTCTTCCAGGTTTTTGGAGGCAATATCGATGTCGATAACGATATTGTTTCCATCCAATTCTTCGCTAAAAAATTCGGCATCTACCAAATAAGTAGCACCATGGAGATTTTGAGCCGGCCCAAAAGCAGGACTTTTTAAGGAATGAGCAACCAGAATGTGTTTGCGAATCTTGATAGAATACATCTTTTCAGTTAGTAGTTTGTAGTTAGTAGTTTTACAAATGTAACAATAATTGTTTTTCTTTACATCGTGTTCTTTTTTTATTGACAATTCCATTCTCCGGTTAATACTTCACTAAAGCGGTTAGGGGTTGCCATTGGCCGGTTCTGATTTGGTGGAACACCTGCGGCGTTTGAAAGAAGGGAATTTCGGCATCCAGGAGTTGATCATAAATGGGGTTCTCCAGAAGTTTAAAAACCGTTTGTTTTCTTCTGTGGTAGTTCCAGCGGTGTCTTTTATTAGCTGGGATGGAAGATACCTGGGAAGAGACTATTTTTTTCCGTAAAGTATGGAATTGGGTCCCGAGATTTAGTTCTACCGTTTTATCTCCGTACCAGCTCAGTTCAACAATGCGTCCTTCCATGCCCACTGCATCTATTGCAGTTTGGAGTCCCTGAGCCGTTCCGCTGGTATGGAAAGCGATGTCATAGCGATCTTTTTCCAGATCATTGATAACGGCGAATTTTAGCTCTTGCGCTTTTTGTTTTCGAAGTTCATTTGTTTCAGTAATCTGTACTTCCACTCCTGGTAGTTGTTTAGCCAGAAGAGCTACTAAGCTTCCGATAAGACCAAACCCAACTACCAACACCCGATCTCCCAAGCTGATTTGGCTGTCCCAAACTGCATTGACGGCTGTCTCCATATTGCTGGCGAGAGTAGCTCGTTTTAAGGGAATAGCTTTGGGGATTAGAAAAAGGTCGGTGGCCTGCACCCGGCAATAATCCTGATGGGGATGCATGAGGTGCACTGCTTTTTCAAGCAGTTGGGTAGGTCCCTCTTTTACGACTCCTACCAGCGAATAGCCATATTTCACTGGGAAAGTAAAATTCCCTTCCATATAGGGCACTTTCATGGATTCAAACAAAGGAGGCGGCACCTTTCCCAGCGCTATGGTACGTTCTGTTCCAAGGCTGATCAGAGAATAGCGGGCCTGTACAAGGCAGTCGCCTTCCGAATTTGCCTCCTCGTCATGTTGGATTTTTGACACGGAGGAATTTAGGTGCCATAGTGCTTGCATTGTTTTATTTTGGTTAAAAGTTTACGTTCATTCATTTAAAACCGTTGTTAAATACTCCGGAGGAGCTTGATGTTTTGTGAAGAGATACTTATTCATCCATGATAAATATTAAGGTGCGCTGCACCAAAAAAAGGATGATCATTATTTTCTATAAATATTAAGGTGCGCTGCACCTTTTTGAGAAAAAGAAATGTAGACGTATTTCAGTACAAGACACTAATTCCTCATTCCTCATTCCTCATTCCTCATTCCTCATTGCTCATTCCTCATTGCTCATTGCTCATAAACCGGTTTTCCGGTAAACATGATGGTATCGGCAATTTTTTGAAAATAGAAGCTGGAAAAGTTGATGGCTTGGTCGACCTGGGATATGGGTTCTAATTCAAAGCCGGGAAGGCCGGAACCAAAAATTAGCGGTTCGATATGAAGTTGAATAATATCCAGGAACTTTTCTTTCAGAAAACGAGAGGTGGTTTTAGGGCCGCCCTCAACATAAACCGAATTGATGCCCAGTTTGTACAGCTCTTTTAATATGTCCTGACAGGAAAAATACCTCTCCCGGGTAGGTAGAATAAGTTGCTTTACGCTATCACCATTCAGGGCACCATGCTTTTTGTGGATAAGAATAATCTGATCATCGGCACCTGCTTCCAATAAACTATCGCATGCCTGAATCTGGCTACCTACCACAACTCGTACGGGGTTGGGCCCTTCTACTCTTCTGACGGTCAGGGCTGGCTGATCGTTGATCAAGGTTTTATAGCCAATAAGAATGGCATCTGAAAGCGCTCGCATGCGATGGGCGTGAACGAGATTTTCATCGGAGCCAATCCATTTAGAATTGCCGTTTAAGGTAGCGATCCTGCCGTCGAGCGTTTGAGCAAAATGGCTGATTCCGACCGCCCGTTTTAAGCGACGTGCCTGTTGGTTTAAAAAACAAAACGGTAAATAATAGGATAGTGCCTTTCGGTGCTTCTTTTTAATCCCTCCTTTCTGGCGACACTTAAATGTGAGGATATCTTGAACTTCGAAAATAAGATCTTTTTTCTGTGCAGTAGGAAGCGATTCATCTGAAAAGACTACCCATATATACGGATAGTTGCTTTGAGCTGGCAGCTCATTAATGAAAATAACATCTTCATCAATAGAAAATGCACAGAAATTAATGACCTTCTCATATTCTTTCAATTGCTGTTTTAAGCAGACAATGGTTTTCCAGACAACTTCTTTCATAGTTTTGACTTAACTTCGTGGTAAACAATTGTAATAGCGCCCTTTATTACAAAAACAAACATAATACTAATTTTATGGCACATTCCGAGAAGGTTAGGAAATACTACGACAAAAATACTAACTTATTCTTACGACTGGGTAAAGACGAAAAAACGCGGAATATCCATGCTGCTCTGTGGGAAGAAAAAACCTCTTCATTACACCGCGCCATGCATTTTGCCAATGAGCTTATCTATCAGGAAATCCTCCAAATGAAAACCTTACCTGATCACATACTCGATTTAGGGAGCGGAGTGGGCAGTAGCCTATTTTACCTGGCGGAAAAATTGCCCTCAGTTCAAAAATTCACAGGAATTAGTATTAGTAATAAACAGGTGGCTACGGCAAATCATTATATTCCGGCAGATATGGAGGATCGCATTCAATTTGTGGAGGGTGATTTTCTTGGAGTATCTGATTTTGTTCAGCAAGCTGATGTTGCCTTTTCAATTGAGGCTTTTGCCCATAGCGAAAATGCTCTGGAGTTTTTTAAAGAAGTAGGAAAGGTCCTCCCTTCTAAAGGACGATTAGTGATCATCGATGATGTTTTAACCGAATATGAGCCTGAAACACTAACTGCTGATCATAGCACGCTAATTAACACCTATAAGGCTTGTTGGTTACTACCGAGTTTGCATTCATTGAGTGAACTTCAACAATTTTCTGAAAAAGCAGGTTTTGCTTTAAGGAATGAAAAAGATTTGACCGCTTTATTGAAAATCCGTCGTCCGAGGGATCGGTTTATCTCCTTCTTCTTATTATTCTTATCGAAACTAGCCGACTACTCTTATTACTGGAAATCGCTCAAAGGGGGAGATGCCAAGCAGCGCTGTTATCAGAAAGGACTCACCGCATATAAATGTTTAGTTTTCGAAAAAGAATGAATTTATGTCGATCAGTGATTATTTGAAAGAGCAGTATGGCATATGGCGCTCCAGAGTGATCTATTATGGAAAACCCTTTAACGGCAGACGGTTACGCTCCTTTTACAGGCAATTTGTTGGCGCAGGAGACTTGTGTTTTGATATTGGCGCCCACGTGGGGAACCGAACGGAGGCTTTTTTAAAACTCGGGGCCAGGGTAATCGCTATTGAGCCTCAACCGCAATGTATCCGCTTTTTAGAAAAACAATTTGAACAAAACGATCATTGTACGATTGTTCCGAAAGCTGCCGGAGCAGTTATTGAAGAAAAGACCTTTTTTATCAATCAAAAAAATCCGACGATCAGCACCCTTGCATCTCTTGACTGGAGAAGGTCGATGGATAAAGCCGCCAGGCAAAAAGAGCACTGGGATAAAGAAGTAGAGGTAAGCGTTACGACCCTTGATGCATTAATCGCTGAATATGGCTTACCCCAATTTATAAAAATAGATGTTGAGGGATTGGAATATCAAGTCCTGAAAGGGCTTTCTCAGCCCATATCTTGCCTTTCCTTTGAATACATTACCCTTGATCTTGATGCTGCCTTAAAATGCATCGATTACCTTTCAGCCCTTGGACCTTATCAGTTTAACTGGAGCGAACGGGAGGAATTAAAGCTCAAATCGAGCAAATGGCTATCGGGTGGGGAGATGATAACCATTCTCAGAAAAAAAACGGGGAGAGTGAATTCGGGGGATGTTTATGCGAAGGTTGGGGTTTAGGAGGGTATCAGGGTATCAGGGTATCAGGGTATCAGGGTATCAGGGTTTCAGGGGGTCAGG
>CAZHOV010000103.1:0-21162 GCA_964534315.1 uncultured Saprospiraceae bacterium
GCTACTGCTAAATTATTCAAAAATCATAATCTTTCGCTTGCGAAAGATCAGTTACTTAATGAATTTCATGAGAATATGATCATTAATGGATCTAGCATTGCGGAGATCAGCAACTAGTTCTGGTAATAGAAAATAAGAATTAGAGTAGGTGTCTTTTAAGTCTATGAGAAAACTTCTTAAAGATTTTTTATAATTTAATAAATATCCTTTTTTAAAAAAATAACCCCACACTAAACGGTAAGGGCAAAATGCTCAATCAGAAAGATTATCCTTTCCTATGGTTTGACAAAGCTGTTTTTCTCAAAGTAGGAAGTGGAGTGGCTTAAACACCAAAGGTGTTTGGTTTGGAGATACCCTCCTCAAATCCGCACAATCTTCCGCAAAAATCGAAGTTCTCCCTCCCTATTTTCCAACTCAATCAAATAGACACCTTTAGGGTAAGTACCAAAATCTAAACGGGCCTCCTGATTGGTGAAATCCAGCACACCAAATTCCATCACTACCCCATTCAAATGAATAATCCGATATTTCATCATGGACTCTCCCTCCATTTTAACTGTCAACATATTGGTGACCGGATTCGGAAATAATTGAAGCTTTTCCTGTGCAATATTCTTCACCGAACTCAACCCCTCATCAATCTCCCCATTACAATTATTATCAATACTATCCAACACCTCTTCCGCTGTCGGATTGATCATCGGATCTTCATCATTGCAATCCTGAAGATTGGCAACATAAAAGGGAGGCGCAACCGCATCGCAAATCTCTAACACACTATCCGGATTACCAAAGCCATCTTCATCATTATCCTGATAATACACAAAGGTTGCTAAACCATCATCTACCATACCACTGCAGTTATTATCAATGCTGTCACAAACTTCGGTTGCATCCGGATTGATCAAGGCATTCGTATCGTCACAGTCCAAGGCATTGGTAACAAAACCAACCGGAGGCATAATCAAACAGGTATCGATAAGAGAATCCGGATTTCCAAACAAATCATTGTCCATATCCCGATAATAAGTAAAGACTTCCAGGTCTTCGTTAATTTGGCCATCACAATTGTTATCGATACCATCGCAAGTCTCCAGGACATTGGGGTGAACCAAAGAATCGGCATCGTTACAGTCGAGCGCATTAGTAACATACCCTATCGGAGGTACGACTAAACAAGTGTCTATGAAAATGGCTTCATTTCCAAAAGAATCATTGTCCATATCCCGGTAATAAGTGAAGACTTCCAGGTCTTCGTTGATCTGCCCATCACAATTGTTGTCAATACCATCGCAAGTTTCTGACATGGCCGGATTGACATCCGGATTGGTATCATCACAGTCCTGGTCATTAGTAGAATATCCCATGGGAACCGTATCCAAACAGGTAACAATAAGACTATCGGAGCGACCAAAATCATCCTGGTCAAAATCCCAGAAATAAGTATACAACTGAAGGCTATCGTCGGGCATACCATCGCAATCATTGTCCAGCCCATTACAAATTTCGGAGGCACCTGGATAGATCGTTGGGTCATTATCATTACAATCATAAAAGCTCAGGAAACCATCACCATCATCATCTCTAAAGAAGTATTGCTCAGCGAAATAGAAAGCATCTACTCCGATTTCTATTCCCATCAACCGCCCAGGTATATCATCAGCAGGCGGGTGGATACCTCCCCAAATACGAGATAGACTGCATTGATCCGACGCATCGCGATAAGTCGCCCATTGCAAGGTGATATCTACACTTGGGCCATCTTCAAAAACCAGGAATTCATTAGCTGGACAGAAAAACTCTCCCATACCGCCCGGGAAGTATTCATCTCCGGTGAGCAGCGTCAGCACTTCCGCAGCTGCCCTGGAATACGTTGAATGTCCGGAAACGTATCCAGCAAAAGGCGGCGTTACAAAGGAAGGACGCTGATAAGGCCACCATTCTTCCGCTAAGATCCAATCAACTCCGGCTTCGGTATTGGCGGGGTTTGGAATATAATCGGGGCCTCTCCACGCTTTTAATTTGATCTTCCCTACATTTCCCCCGGGGGCTAAAGGATCGCCGGGTTCAACTAATTCAATGTACCCCGGAATCAGATGCAGACCGCCTGGGTGGTAAGACGGTAAATTGGGATCGGAACTCTGTCCTAACTCCGCCATCCCACGGATAGCGGAAACAGGTCGTACATAATCGTACCAGCCTTTAACGCCCCAGGCGCTGATAGCCACGTCGTGCATGGCTCCACCAAGCATCAGGTAGGCTTTAACGTCCCATTCCAAGTCATCCATAACTACCCCCTGGCCACGATACCGTTTTTCAAAATCCGGATGGTCATTGACGTAATTCAGAATGGTAAACCAATGCCCTGGAGGCGTTTCCGAATCAGGTCCGTCAGCCCAGAATTCAGCCAGTACCCGGCCGTAATCTCCGCGAGGTACGATTTGGGGATCATAGGGTTGTCCGGTTATAGGATTAACCGCATGGCCCGGACTAGGGTCTCCGCCTTCGATCAGATCGTAGAAATCGCGAAGTTCCGGAATAGAATCCGGATACTTCTGAATATTACCAATCGAAGCAGGAGAAATATCCCACATGGTGGTGTCATTGGCATCCAGGTGAGCCGACCATACAGAAACCAGTTCAAATCCCCATTTATATTCTTCTGAAAGTCCACCCGTATCCTGGGTATTTAGATAGGGAGGCGGTCCGGGATCATGGTAGACCCAGTAATTATCTCCATCGCGCTGGTAGATGTCCAGGTCTTCAGGTTGCAGGGAAAACGGGGTAACGATTCCCCATTCCGGGCTGAGGAATTCAGGCGTATTTAACGGAATAGGATTACCACCTTGATCAATAAAAACATCCAGGGTGAGTGGTTGCCATCGGTTGAAGTCAGAAATGTCTGGATTACCAGGCAAGTCCATTATTAAAGGGTCGTTGACCGGTTCATAATAGAGATTCTCATAACTACCCGCTTCATTAGCTCCATCTTCCATACCAAAATCGATCATACAATTGGCAATGTAATTACCCATTGCAGCAGCAGAACCCGTGGTATAATCGGTAGAGGTACTATCCCAATCATAGCCTTGAGTCGCCATAAAAAAATCAATGTCGGTAAAAAGGGCATTTTCACCAGGAGAACCATCGAATCGGTGGCGGAGCATACGGTAGGCCGCATAACTAATGGCCCTATGTCGTGCCGCTTCAATATCAGTAGGCATGGGGAAGCTATCGAGCGGGCAAACAAATCCATTGACCGTATCCCCTAGTAGCCAGGGCCTGGCAGTCGTATCATAAACCGCCCAGGCATCGTACATGGCAGCGGAGGTATGAAATAGATTGCGGGCATGAACGGTAGGCCTAGCGAAATCGCCCCGGATGGCTTGCAAGAGTAATTCATTCCATTCGCGCGCAATAGACTCCTGGGCATGATTAATTTGAAAGGTAAATAACGAAATAAAACAGAGGGTAAAGATCTTTTTATGCATAGGGTGTTCGATTTATTTTTTAATCTCTCCAAATGATTCTTGCAAAGGTAATACTATCCAATAAAGAAAAGGATTCATTAGAAAGATAAAAGTGAAGAATTTCAGTCAAAAACCTATTTTTTGTTAGGGTTTTGTAGGTTTTTCATTATTTCATATTTGCGAGAATTTTTTATCTGAGTAAATGATTATATAAGAAAAGTAACTTTCTTAAGAAGTGCAGCACACCTTGATATAAAAACCAAGGAAGCATTAAAATCTGCATAAAAAATATTTAGCTCCTCCGGAGCATGCACCATTTGAGGCTTTGTAAATGCTAATGATGTGTTGCTCCTCTGGAGCAAAAGATAAAAACCAATAAAAAGCAGAAGCAGCACCAAATTCATTACTTTTTCATTATCTTTTCATCCATTCTTAATTCTTAACTCTTAATTACATATGAGAACTCTAGGCTTAATCGGCGGCACCTCCTGGCATTCTACCGTCGACTATTATCGATACATCAACATCCTGGTAGGTGAAAAACGGGGCACCCATCTCAGCCCCCCTCTCCTACTCTACAGCCTCAATGTCGAATTAATGAGGCGGGGAGATTGGGACGAGATCAATCAGCGCTATCTCGAGATCGCCCTTATGCTGCAAACCGCGGGAGCGGAAGGCGTTATGATCTGTGCGAACACCCCTCATAAGGTTGTCCCTTTTGTAGAGCCAAAGATGGACATCCCCTTCATTCATATTGCCGACGCTACCGGAGCGGCAGCTCAGCGAAAAGGGCTTCAAAAACTGGGCTTACTTGGCACTTTACCCGTCATGCAAGGAGATTATATCTCGGGCAGGATTGAGCAGCATTTCAACATCCCCGTAATTGTCCCCTCGGGAAAGGACCGCAAACAGGTACATGACTTCATTGCTAATGAATTAACTAAAGGCATCTTTACCGATTCCACCAAAACCTTCTTTCTTAACCAAATGGAGAAGCTTCAAAAAGAGGGCGCGGATGGCATCATCATGGGATGTACGGAAATCCCCATGCTTGTTAAACAAGACGATATAGATCTTCTGTTATTAGATACTACTTATTTGCACGCTCAAAAGGCAGTGGAGTTTATTTTGGGATAAAATGACTAACTTTACAAAAAACAGTAACCAAACACTCCACCATCAAATAAACCCGAAGGGTTTAGGGCTTCCCTGACTATCGTGTACATAAACAACCATGATCTATGAGAATTTTTCTTCTTAGTACAGGCATCCTTTTTTGTTCGTTGACCTTACTTGCTCAAAATAAAGATTCCCTGCTCCTTAAAGCTGTTGAAGCCAAAGACTATGAAAAAGCCTTGGCGCTAATCGATGATGGAGCAGATAAAAAACCGGTAGCCGGAGCCTTGGGTAATTATTATTTGAGTAAAAAAGACTTTCCCGGCGCAGTAGCTTCTTTCCAGCTTGCCGTAGAGTACATAAAAGAGACGACAGGAGAAACCGATGAGCAATACGGCCAGTATCTCAACACCTTAGGGGAGCTTCACTTCATGATGCGCAAAAAGCAGGAAGCGTTTAGCTACATCGAAGAAGCTAAGGCGAGCGCCGCTAAACACCTCGGAAAAGAACATCCGGTTTATGAATTGAGCGTGAGTAACCTGGGGGCATTAAAACTTTACACTCGCCAATACAAAGATGCCTTACCCTTACTCATAGAGGGATACCAACTTTCCAAAAAAATACTGGGCCCCGAAAAACCCGAATATGCGATTCGTTTGAATAATCTGGCAGGATGTTACATGCGTCTTGGACAATACGACAAAGCAATTCCTTATCTTACCGAAGCTAAGAACATTACGGAAACCAAACTCGGAAAGGACAATTTGGATTACAGTGTTCGCTTAAATATGCTGGCTGGCGTCTACAGAAGATTAGGCCAAAACGAAAAGGCTATTACCCTCCAATTAGAAAGTAAAAAGATCATAGAAAAATTAGATAAACCCGACGAACTCGTCAAGAATCTTGGAAATCTTGCAGTTCTATATCAAATCACAGAAGACTATGAGAAAGCCTTACCCATTCAGGAGAAAGCTGTTGAAATGGCAAAAAATACGCTGGGTGAAGCAGATAAGATCTCCATTTTACAACTGCACTATTTAGGAACCCTTCATCGGAAAATGGGCGATGTGGAAAAAGCCTTAGACTATCAAATGCAAGCCCTAAATCTCAATAATGAGCATCATGGTCAGGATAATCCTGACTACGGCCGGATTTCCTTAGAGCTTGCAAAAATAAAACGGCTGGAAAATCAACCTCAGGAAGCCCTCGATCATGTGCAAAAAGCCTTGGAAAATCTACAAAAAACGTTGGGTAAGGATCACCCGGAATACCCGGATGCCTTGTTAGAACTCGCTATTATTCAAGAGCAATTAGATCAAATCGAAGCTGCTGCAGCCTCTTACGAGGAAATCCACCGATTAGCCCTCAACCGCGTCACCAATTCTTTTGACCAATTCAGTGAAGAAGAACAAGCCGCTATGTCCATAAAGATAGACGGCTATTTCGAACACATCCGTTCTTTTTCCTTTCAGCATCCGGAAGCCACCAACCTGATCAAAGTAGGATATGATGCCATGCTTACTTTTAAGGGATTGATATTAAACAACCGTAAACAACTGCTGGAAGGACTTAGGAATACGAGTGATAAAACCCTTCATGAAGAATATCAAAAGTGGATGAGCTTAAAAGAGTTGTTAGCAAGGCAATACAGTCTGCCGGCTCAGGACCGCCTACCTGATTTTGATAGTCTCGAAAACGTGGCCAACCAATTGGAGAGTTCGTTAGCCCGGCAATCTACTCCATTCCGAAAAGCCCGCAAGGTAGCCAATTGGAAAGAACTCCAACAACAATTAGAACCTGCTCAAGCCGCCATTGAGTTTATCAAATTCACCTTACAAGAAGCTGGCACCCCTACAGATACTGTTTTTTATGGTGCTTATTTGATAAAAAAAGACCTTGATGAGCCGATCATGATCTCTCTTTTTAAAGAAGATGACTTAAGAAAACTCTTTGGAGATTCTCAAAAGAAAAATCAGGATTATGCAGACGGACTTTATTCGGTGGGCGGCCGGGGTATTACAGAAGAAGATGACAGCAAAACACTCAAAGAGCTGGTCTGGGACCCCATAGCTCCCCACCTCGAAGACGTTCAGACCATCTATTACTCCCCCGATGGTCTGTTACACCGGATTAACTTTTCAGCCATCTTTACGAGCGAAGAGGAAATTCTTGCCAACCGTTACAATATGCATCTCCTGGGCAGCACCCGCCAACTGGTATTTACCACTGCGCCTTCCAATATAGCCAATCAAAATGCCTTGCTATTTGGAGGTATTGAATACAATTGGGATAGTACCCTGGTAGAAAAACCAACCGCCCAAAATGAGGACAACACGAGATCTGCTATTTTTGATGATCTTGGAACAGGAATGGGTAGCTGGGCAAAATTGAGGTTTACCGAAAGGGAAGCCTCTGCCATTAAAGACCTGCTGTCGGAATCTGGATTTGAAGTAGCTTATTATAACAAACTATCGGCCAGAGAAGATATTTTCAAACAACTAGGAAACAAAGAAGCTTCTCCAAAAATAATCCATCTGGCGACTCATGGCTATTTTTTCCCGTATCCAAAAGAAGAACAGCAGATGGATCTTCAACAAAGCGGCTTCAAAGCATCACTGCACCCGATGGTTCGTTCCGGACTAATCCTCGCGGGCGCTAACAGGGTGTGGAGGGGCGATGCGCCTCTGCCAGATATAGAAGATGGGGTCTTAACAGCCTATGAGATCGCACAATTAGACCTTAGCGGAACCGACCTGGTAGTTATGTCTGCCTGCGAAACTGGCTTAGGTGATATCGAAGGTAGCGAAGGCGTTTATGGGTTGCAACGGGCCTTTCAGATTGCCGGGGCGCGATATGTGATCATGAGCTTGTGGCAGGTGCCAGATTTTGCTACCAAGGATTTGATGGAAACCTTTTATCAATATTGGATTGATGAAAAATTAAGCATACAAGAAGCATTTCAAAAAGCCCAGATTGAGATGAAGGATCGATATTACAATCCTTCCATGTGGGCAGGTTTTGTATTAGTAGAGTAAAAAGGTATCTTTAAGCGCCCAAAACCGTGTATTCCACCAATAACGTATTAATTTCGTATTTTCATGAAGCACGGTTTACTATCTGTTTTATTCTTTTGCCTTGTCGGTCAACTAGTTGGTCAGGTCGTTCCTCCAAATGACCTTTGTGTGGATGCTACAGAGATTCCGGTTGGTGTAGGGGGGACATTAAATCCGGATTTTTGTAATAATGAAGATCCGATAAGTATTACGGTTGATTTATCAAATGCAACGGCTGCCGATAATCCAAATGAGGTATGTGGCCCCATTGTTTTTCAAGGTGTTCCCAACCCTATCCCATTAGAAGTCACAACTGGAACGGAGCCTGGTGTTTGGTATAAATTCACCCCTCCCTTGGGAGTAGTAACTCCATTTATATTTGTTGGTAATGATCCTGGATTAGCCATTGAAATAACAACCTGCAACCCGGGCACTAGTTTCGACACCCAAATAGCCGTATTCGAAGGGAATGATTGTAACAACCTAACCTGTATTACTACCAATGATGATGGATTCTGTACTGAAAATGGCTTCACTTCAAAGGTGAATTTCAGTGCCTCCTCTGTTAATCCAACCACTTTTTACATCTACCTTTATGGTTATCAGGGAGCCACCGGGACTGCTCAGATGACCGTTTCCTGTAACAATTATGATGATCTTTGCCTGGCTCCTGTTGCGTTAGCGCAGTTAGGTGAAACCGTTACGGTTGATTTTACAGATGCTTCAGATATTGGAATTCCTAAGAATACAACTTGTCCCACACCACTGAACAGCCAAGGGAAATGGTTCAGGATTCCAAGCTTCGGGATAACTGATGTGCCGGGGGTAGATATTACGATTTCTACCTGTAACCCCGGAACTGACTTTGACGCCAAAATAAGAGTATTTAAAGAACCAAATGATATTATGCAATTTGGTCCGTGCGGATATCATATTTGTGTGGCAGAAAGTGATAATGGTTCTTGTAATTCCAATGGATCCTCCGTTACCTTCTTTGGTAAAAATTGTTCTGATTATTTTGTCTACGTTTATTCCGATGACGGTAATTTAGGTACGGCAGAAATTAGTTTTACAAGCCTCTACACGAATGACCTGTGTGCAAATGCGACTGTTTTAGCAGTAAATGAGGTAGGGTTTGGAAGAACGGATTTGGCAACTGCGGATGATGCTCCTGTCCTATGCAACAATTTAAATCCGAACCCAGGACTTTGGTATACGTTTATCGGGACTGGAGAAAAACTCACTTTGACCAGCTGTTTAACCGGAAATATTATTCAATATAATGTTTTTCCCTGTAACATTGAAGGCCCTGAAATAACCGCAGATACTCGCATCTCGGTATTTGAAGGCAGCTGTGGCGGCCCTTTGAATTGTATTGGGGTCAATGATGATTTCTGTGGCATTCAATCCTCTTTAACTTTTTGTACCGAATTAGGCACACCCTATTACGCCTATGTAGATGGTAACACCAATCAACAAGGGAAATTTGCCGTACAATTATTTGAAGCTGCGGAAGAATTAATCATTAGTTGCCCAGAGGATATTACCGTTTTTGTAAATCCGGGAGAACCAGGAATTGTAGTGGATTACGAGCTTCCGGAAGGAATACCTACTTGTCCGGGCCTGCCTGCTCCAACCACACAAACGAATCAAACCGGAGGTTTAGGAAGCGGGGCTTTATTTCCTTTAGGGACCACTACAGAAACCTTTGAAGTAACCCAATCTAATCCAGCTATCACAAAAACTTGCTCTTTTTCGGTAACCGTTCTAAAAAATCCAGTGATACCGACCATGTCTCAATGGGGATTGTTTGTGTTTGGACTGATTATTTTAACGTTAGGAGTAGTCGGTGTTTATAATTTGAAATTTCGAACGGGATAATTAAAGATCCATTCTAAAAAGGAAAAGATTAGAAAATAAAAATTTAGGATAACCTGGTTTTTACTTATCTTTGGAGTACCCAAACCGTTTCCAACAACTTATTAATCATTTATTTTCCTATTCAATGCACTCGAAACGGTATCTACTATCTAATTCAATTTTTCTGATTTTCTGGGCTTTTTCTTTTCCTCTTTTTGTAATTGCTCAACCCGCTAACGACTTTTGCCCACTAGCGCAAGACATTCCATCCAATTGTAATGACCAAAGTCTGGTAACGATACAGGCAGATATTACCAATGCTACAGCTACAGATAATCCGGCAGGTTTCTGTGCTTTTAACACCTCTTTGCAAGGTTTCGAAGCGGGTGTTTGGTATACCTATACACCTGTTTTTGATAGTCTCTCCCCTTTTGCTACAGGATTAGATATCACTATCAATACGTGTAATCCAAATACGGACTTTGATGCTCAAGTTGCTATTTTTGAAGGGAATGGATGTACTAATTTAACTTGCCTGAATCCTGCAGTAACCACTTGTGGTTTGGGTTCTACCGTTTCATTTACCGCCCCCATTTTCTTTCCCCCTACCTATTATTTTTATCTTTATGGAGCCCAGGGAGCAGTGGGAAATGCTGAAATGACCATTTCTTGTAATGTTTCTCCCCCTGCAAATGATCTTTGTGAAAATGCATTTTCTTTATCTGGAGCATGTGGAACACCTGCAGCTATTTTTATCCCTGGAAGCATAGAGTTTGCAACAGCAACGGACAACCCTAATTTAAACTGCAATTTATCAACCAATTCCACCGGGACAGAACCAGGCATTTGGTATCAATATATTCCCGCCAACCAAAACTTACCTCCTTCTAGTGATTATGAGCTTACCCTTCTTGCTAATGGAAGTTTTTTCAGCCCCAAAATGACTGTTTTGAAAGGTCCAGATTGTACCAACCTCACCTGTATTTCGTCTAGTGTAGACACCTTAACCTCTTCCTCTGTGGTCCAAATACCTTTTAATTCTTCAGATCCGGAAACCTATTTCATTTATGTATACGGGGATCAAGGAGTTGTTGGAGATTTTATTTTAGAGACTTCCTGCATCCTCGTTTCTGCTACAGAAGCAGGGGATCTATGCACGGTAGCCGGGTTAATCCCTGCTTTTTGCGACCTGGGAACACCTGTTGATTTTACCGTGGATATTACTACTGCTACAGCGTCCGATAACCCAAATATGGTTTGCGGAATAACTTCAGTAATTGATGGTACAGAACCCGGCGTATGGTATCAATTTTCTCCGACGCTACAATTACAATCGCCTCCTGTTGATGATTTAGAAATTGAAATTTCCACTTGCTTCCCGGAAACAGATTTTGATACCCAAATCGCTGTTTTTACCGGAAATGATTGTGACAATCTAACCTGTGTTACTTCCAATGATGATGGTTATTGTTCCTTAAATAACCTCACCTCAAAGATTAATCTTACGGTTCCAGCAGATTCTCTTACCACTTATTTTATCTATTTATATGGTTATCAAGGAGCGGTGGGGACGGCTCGCCTCAATATCTCCTGTAACAATCCGGATGAGACATGCCTGGTGGATAAGCCAATCCTAACCAACCAAACGCGCGACTTTACGGGTGATACCGATATCGGCTTACCTAAAAGTTTAAATTGCCCCACTCCTCCCAACAGTAGGGGGAAATGGTTTGGTCTCCCAGGTCTTCCTAATGATAATACCCAAATTACCATTTCTACCTGCAATCCGGGCACCAATTTCGATGCAAAAATTAAAGTCTACGCCGAAGCTCAAACCATGACCTTCGGTCCTTGTGCAGGTAGTTTGTTCTGTATTGCCGAAGGGGATAGTAATTGTAACGGATTAGGAAGTTCGGTCTCTTTTAATGCTGGAAATTGCAGAGATTTATTTATCTTCATTTATGGAGAAGAGGGGAATTTAGGAACTGCTGAAATCACCTATCAAGTAATATTTCCAGGTGAAATTTGTGAAGAAGCATTAGCCATTGACATTGGAGAGACTAAAAACGCCACTACTACAAATACGGTAATACAAAGCGCCCCTGCTGTTTGCGGTAATATTCCTTCCAATCCAGGGGTTTGGTTTTCATTCACCGGAACTGGCCAAAGACTGGCGGCCTCTACCTGCAATTGTTTTTCTAACATCATTCAATATTCCCCAGCCAATTGTGAGCTATCATTTGATCCCTGCTCCGATACCCGAATTACTATTTTCGAAGGCTCCTCTTGTCAAAGCCCATTAACTTGCTTGGCAACCAATGATGATTTTTGTGGTGACCAATCCAGAGTGGAATTTGATACCGAGGATGGACAGCAGTATTATATTTTCGTAGATAATCCGGCAAAAGATCAGGGAGACTTTAGCTTATCGCTCAATCCTGTAATATGCAATGATGTTTTCCTGGATTTTTCCTGTCCTGCAGATATTACGATTACTGCTGCTCCGGGCGATTCCGGTGCCATTGTAAATTATACCCTACCTGAGATATCCCCAATCCCTAACTGCCCGATAGCAACTTTTCAAGGACCGGACCTTTTTATAGGTCTACCTAGCGGGTCTTTTTTTCCAATAGGAACTACTCAAATATTTTACCTTGTTGGCGTTTCAGCTACTTCTAACGATCCTTTTATAGGAGGATTTAGTGAAGTTGATTTTTGCACCTTTAATGTTACGGTTCAGGAACCAGTTCCCATACCCACCATGAGTGAATGGAGCTTATTCCTCTTTGGACTTTTTGTATTGACGCTTGCAGTGGTCACGATTTATAATCTTCGTGAACACTCCATAAAAAATTCCAAAGTTTAATCTGTTTACTATGCAAAAGTTTATGGGTTTTCGAGGTCGTCTAAAAAGTCTTTTAGACTCCCTCTAAGGAATTTTTTATAGTTTAGGAGATATTCTTTTTGAAAAAGGGATAACCCTACACATGACTCATCTCATTCCGATTTCACTGGAAAGAGCGGAGTGTCTTATTTGCTAGTCGAAATCATTGTTCCCACCAATTTAACAAGTTTCTTCTCCTGCTTGGCATCCCAAACGATGCCCTCTACTACTGTTATGGTACGACCTACCCTAACTACTTCCCCTACGGCAATGATCTTTTCCGTATTTGCAGGACGCAGCATATTGACTTTAAACTCCACGCTCAACACTTCCTTGCCTTCCGGCATCAGGGTCATCGCGGCATAGCCGCAAGCGGAATCTACGACACTTGCCAGGGCCCCCGCATGAAAAAACCCATCTTGCTGCGTGACTTTTTCCGACCATGGGCATTCCAATACGACCCGACCCTTTTCTACCGCTATAACTTTTGCGCCAAGGGTTTTCATCAATCCTTGGCGTTCAAAGCTTGCTAACACTCTTTGTTGTAATTCCATTGTTAGATTAAATTGTGAAAAAGAACAAGGTACAGCAAAAAAGTATTTCCCGGAAAATAATTCCTGTAGGACAAACGTAAAATTACTGGGATCATTTATTTATTTTTGGGCGCTGATTAAGCACTGACATCAAAAATATGATCATGAAAATTGATTCCATCGAATTACGGGAAATAGCAATTCCGCTTAAGTTCAACTTTGCTCAATCCAACAATAAAGGAGCAGCTGTCTCTTCTTCACTCATAATGGAAGTGCTTACCGAAGACGGTGCAAAAGGCTACGGAGAATCCTGCCCCAGATCTTATGTGACCGGTGAAACCACCGTGGATGTATGCAATGACCTCGTCTATCTCAAAAAACGGCTTTCCGAAAAGCCAATCGAATCGTTTGAAGAGCTTAATGATCACCTCCTGCGATGGAAGGTGGAAGGTGTTGGTCCAAGTACCCTATGTGCATTTGAAATGGCCTGGATTGACGCCTGGAGTAAACAGCAAAACCAATCGCTCGATAAAATATTGGACACCACCTTGCCGGAAGCGATCCACTACAGTCTCGTCATTCCTCTGATGTCCTCCAAAGGTTTATCCGAATTATTGGATCAAATAAAGATATTTTCTCCTTCTTCAATAAAACTAAAAGCAGATGCTGACCTGGATAAAACCCTGGAGAATATTCGGTTGATTCGGGAAACGTTTGGAACCGAAATCCCCATACGCTTTGATGTCAATGGCGGATGGACGTATGAGGAAGCCAAGAGACAGATTCCCGAATTCCTAAAAGCAAGTATCCGCTCTTTTGAGCAACCGCTAGCCGCCAAAGACTGGACCGGACTTCGCAAGCTTACGCAGGAATTTGGCAAAGATGCTATCATTATGGCCGATGAAACGCTGCTCAACCGATCTATTGCAGAAAAACTCATCCACCATCAGATCGTCAATCATTTTAATTTAAAAATTGCCAAACTAGGGGGTATTCTGAAAACAGCCCAGATCTACCAACTAGCCCGTGAGAATGGCATTCCCTGCCAACTCGGTGCCCATTTTGGAGAAACCACCTTATTAACGAAAGCAGGGATACTAACCAGCGCCCTCTGTACCGACCTTTCGGCCAATGAAGGAGCACTGGGAGATCACTTATTGGAGATGGACATCAACAAAGCACCTGTAAAACATGATCTTGACGGACAACTACTGGCGCATGCTCTATTTGATCAGCCTGGAATGGTTCATGATATTGAGGAAGAAACCGTCAAAAAAGTTACGGTCCTTAATTGGACGTTTTAACATTAACGCATCCTTATCTGAAACTGCTTTAATACCGTTCCGTCACTGAATAAAATGATCTGAACACCCGGATAATCCGCTTCTACTGGCTGCCCCAGGAGGTTAAATCTACCGACCTCGGATGGGGCTGCAGGTTCGGTCAACTCGTCTATTGCTACTGTCGTTCCTTTCTCAATTTTCATATCGTAACGGTATACTTGCTCCACATCTTCAAAAACCTCGGGCATGGCGGCTATGATAAAATATAATTCCGTATCCTCTTGGTTGACGTCTATGATTAAGGATCCTTCCAGATCATTGAGCATTTCCAGGTCGTAGAAAGCCGTTTCCTCCTCATTTTTTACCAGGACCTTGCCCTGAAAAAAAGCCAGATCTCCATCACTTCCTGTTGCATCTCCATTTAATTCGAACGTATAAGTAGTATTACTGGCATTCAGTACTTTATAAGTATTGAACGACCATCCCGTTGTCATCAGGGAATCTGCAGGCCGAAACCAGCCGTTACTCCCGGTG
The DNA here is from genome assembly GCA_964534315.1 of uncultured Saprospiraceae bacterium. GTDB lineage: Bacteria > Bacteroidota > Bacteroidia > Chitinophagales > Saprospiraceae > CAZHOV01. The sequence continues at coordinate 14,734 of CAZHOV010000103.1, forward strand.
TCCTGGTATATTTGGATAAACTCATTGTCATCTTCCGGATCTGCATAGGTATTCCATTCATTTTCTAACACATCTATTTGTGCTGACGTCAGAAAGTCAAAATGATTGGTTATGTGAGCTGCCCAGTCGATAAAGTGATCTCTAAAAACGGCTCCTCCCAGGGTGTTGAAATAGTATTCCTGGGGTAATGCTGTCGTTCCTGAAAAAAGCCCCTCCGTGATGACATTATGGGAAACGCCAGCTTCTTCGGTGAGGTAGACAAGCAATAAAGCCATAGCGTATTGATGAACATACCGCTGCCAGTTTTGGGGGTAATCATCCGGAAAATTATCAAAACTCAGCCAAAGGGCCACATGAGGCAAGCGGACGAGACTTTCCGCTTCCAGAAAATTTCCGGCAAAGGTTTTATTTCGAATAGCTGCAAACCAATTGGCGCTGGCTTCGATATACCACTGGCTATCTCCTGAATAAGCAAAGCCCGGCGAATTAGCGCTATACTGAAAGATGTGGAAGGTTTCATGGGCTACATTCACCCAGTCTAAATGGGCGCCAATGGGTAGTGTGAGATAAGGATAACCATTGGGGTCTGTCCCCTGCCCGTTGCCCCAGCCGTCTGGAAAAATATCTCCTGAGGTATGAATATAAACATTGTAATAATAACCATCCTGCGGATTGGGTGGATCTTCCATATTGAGTTCATTCAGGCAGGACTGGCGGTAGACCATCATGCTGTCTAACATGAGGCTGGCTTCCTCCTCAAGATCAAAATCATTATCCCACCAGACAAGGTAGATACCACGCGATAGCGTATCGCAATCGTTGAGATTGCCAAAATAACTATTGATCGTAAATTGAGCTTGTAACCATGAACTTGTAACGAAATACAGGACCAGGGTAAAAAAATACTTATCCATCCCGGGGGCTTTATAAATGAAAAGGGAAATGAAATAAGAATGAAAAGGTAATGAACTATCCCAGAAAACCCAAAAATACGATTTATGCGGACAAATGAAGAAGAACCGGTTGCCTACATCATGAAAAAGTCCACCCTGAAACCTGGACACCCTGAAACCTGGACACCTTGATACCTGGTTACCCTGACACCTTGATACCCTGATACCTTCTCTTACGTTTGTTCCAACAAAGGCCCCACGATGGCAAAGATGTGCCCTCCTTCAAGGAGAAGTACCTGCCGCATATGACCGATATCTCCCCTTATTCGCCGGGTAGTTTGGTAGTCGATTCCTACTTGGCCCACCTCTTGATAATCAACCCAATAGCTAGGGCGATCATCTGCTTCCAGGACGACTCGATATTCTTTGGTCGGCACCACTTTGAAGGTAAAGGCTTCTCCCGGTTTAATGTAGGTTTTGATAGGCACTCCTTTACGGGTAACCTCTACGCTCCACTGTACATCGGTGAGATTTTCGAATCTTAGTTTGCTTTCGCTTATCTCCTGGGCTTGCAGGTAGCAGCTAAAAAACAGAAAGAAAAAAGATATTACATAGTTCATTGGTTCTGTTTTATTTGTTCTGGACAATACAAACAAACAATGGCTTGCAAGAAGCTTGCCATCCAATTAGGTGGGAGAATTCCTTTGTGAGTGGTTTTAAAAATTCTAAAATACAAAAAAAATAACAAACTCATAATTATTTTTTTTGTATTTGAAAAATTCATATTTAACCACTTCGTCGATACTAGAAGATCAATCTCTAAATCTAGTATATATCTCTAAATCTGAAAACTCAAGAAACCTTGAATTTCCCTTTAATTAAATTTTCATTCCTCATTCTTCATTATTCATTCTTCATTGTCACCCTCCAAACCATTCATTCGCCTGCTCCTCCACTCTGATGAACGTAGTCCGCTTCGTCAACTCTTTAAGTTTGCGAGCACCTACATACGTACAGGTAGACCGAATACCACCCAAAATATCCTGGACGGTTTCAGATACGTTCCCTTTGTAAGGTACTTTTACGGTTTTGCCTTCTGATGCTCTATAATCAGCTACCCCTCCTACATACTTTTGCATGGCGGTCTCAGAACTCATGCCATAGAACAATTTGTATTGGTTTCCTTCTATTTCGATCAGATCTCCCCCGCTCTCATCATGTCCGGCAAACATCCCTCCCAGCATTACAAAATCAGCTCCACCCCCGAAGGCTTTGGCCACGTCACCGGGAGACTTACAACCGCCATCAGAAATGATCTGACCGCCTAAGCCGTGGGCAGCATCGGCACATTCAATAATGGCAGATAACTGCGGGTAGCCGACACCGGTTTTTATCCTCGTAGTACAAACAGAGCCAGGCCCAATTCCGACCTTTATGATATCCGCCCCCGCCAATAACAACTCTTCCACCATCTCTCCGGTCACCACATTTCCGGCCATGATAACCTTGCCCGGATATTGCTCACGGGTCCGCTTTACGAAATCAACAAAATATTCGGAATACCCATTGGCTACATCGATACAAATAAACTTGAGGTCTGGAAATCGTTGGATGAGTTGCTTTAGCTTTTCTTCATCGCGCTGGCCAGTTCCGGTACTGACGGCTATATGATCATAGATAGCGGCATCCGCATTCTGTAGGAAAGAAGTCCATTCCTCAAAAAAATAGTGTTTGTGAATGGCGGTGATCAACTTATATGCTGAAAGCACCAAAGCCATTGAAAAGGTACCGACGGTATCCATATTGGCGGCAATCACTGGGATGCCTTCCCATTCGTGGTCGGTATGCATAAACTTAAACCGGCGGTCGATCAGCACTTCTGCCCTGGATTTGAGGGTGGACCGCTTGGGGCGGATCATGACATCTTTGAAGCCCAGCTTAATGTCGCTTTCTATTCTCATCTATCTTTGGTTTTAAGTATGACTAACAGGTTCTTCTTAAAAACCCAAAAATAGAAAAAATAGAGCTAGTTGATCAGTCTATTTAGTTGATTAGACAACCCAGGTTGCGATGAAGGAGGAGAAACATGAGTCATGCGAATCATGGACCAACCTTTTAAAGGCTTCTGGGAGAAAGCCGCTTTTGCAGCGAAAGATCATAGCCTGCAGCGCGAGCTATTGGAGGTAATTGTATATAAATGTTTTAATCCTCGAATATCTTTCAGATCCGTCTAATCTGCGTTCCATCTTTATCTACAAACTTACAAAAGGATTTTCTTCAAGTCCTAAGCTTTCAAATTCCATCCCTGCTTCGAGATTGGTGATCATATCAATTTGGCGTCCAAAAGCACCGTGTTTGGTATAGATCCATGCTCCTGTGGGTACTTGCACCCAACCATCCCAGCTAATCTTAAAGCCATTTACTGGTAGTACCTGCACCCACATCTGCCAGGCCACAGGACGGTAGTTATCATCAAGGGTCCAAAGATAGGCATCGCCCGGAGTGACTCCACCGGAGTTGTATTTGACCTTTACTTTTTTAACTCCTTCATCTGTAGTCACAACAGATCGTTCGGTACCCGGATCAAAAGCTTTCACCACTGGATTTAACCAAAAACTATCATTGCAAAAGTATCCCCACGCTTGCTCTACCAGTTCCTTATTCTGATCGGAATCCACGCGATTCCCGTTTTCATAAGCAATCCCATTTTGAATATCTTTGGTATTCAGGATCACTTCATAATCCTCCCACGAAATTTTTACCCAATGCGTTTCTTTATTCCATACGAAATGATGCATATCCATAAAGGTCCACTTCACCCAGCGGGTAGAATCCCAGGCTTCTTTATTAACGGCTTTTACCATTTCCATAGCCAACTGCTCCGCTTCAGCTCCCGGCACTCCCTGAGGCTCCGGTTTGTTAACGACAAAATATCCGGCTATCGCCAAAACGACTAATAGTCCGACCACTATTCCTACTACTTTAAATGCTGTTTTTACAATCTTCATAATTCTTTTTAGTTAGTAACCGATTTGAAAACCAGCTTCCATCCAAATTGTTTTTAGCTACTGCCTGATTTTTTATCAAAACTTTTCACACGTAAAAAGCCTAACTTTTTAAATAGTTCGTTAATTTGAGTCACTTTATAATCAATTAAGCGGCAAATCAAAATTGCTTGTAGAATAATTTGTTCGAATGAAATTGACTGAATAATTGAATACTTGGAAATTACAGTAAAGGACGCAAATTTTTTATTAAAAAATGTCTTGCCTTTACTGTAATAATGAAGGCCAGGTCCTTCAATATATGAAGGAATTTTCATTGGAACCTTAAAAAATTATTCTACCAATTTTTTTGCCTTACTACTTATCATGAATGGAGATTAAACTGCAGGATGTTTCCCTAAAACTCGGTGAAAAGCAAATTTTTGACGGCCTCAATTTTAGGGTAAAATCTGGTGAAAAGATATTGGTAAAAGGTCCTTCGGGGAGCGGAAAGTCCACACTTCTAAAGCTTATCATGGGATTTGTGCAACCAGAAGCGGGCAGGGTTATGATCGACGGTCAACCCTTAACCCCTAAGAACGTCTGGGATATTAGGAGCCGGATCGCCTATGTTACCCAAGAACTCAACCTGGGAACCAGCACCGTAGAAGACCATTTTAAAACTATTTTTTCCTATCGAAGGAATCAACATCTTCAACCCGCGGAGTCCACAATCCTCGATTATTTCGATCGTTTTTATTTGCCCCCTGAAAAATACAAGCAATCTATTTCTGCCCTTTCGGGAGGAGAAAAACAACGGATTATTCTAATTCAAGCCCTCTTACTGAAACGAGAAGCCTACCTGCTGGACGAAGTCACTTCTTCCATAGACCAGGAACTTCGAACTACGGTAATCGAACACCTATCGGGCTTAACTACCAAAACCATGTTGGTGATTTCTCATCAGGAAGGATGGGAAGGTTTTAGGCAATTTGCAATTTGCAATGAGCAATGAGGAATTAATAGTTAGTAATTCTGGGAAAAGGTGGTGCAGCGCACCAAAAACTTTGTAGCAAAAGAGAATCATGTCAATTTGATGGTGCAGCGCACCATTATATTTGTGAATAGCAATGTGCAATGTGCAATGTGCAATTAATAGTTAATAGTTAGTAGTTCTGGGAAAGGTTGGTGCAGCGCACCAAAATATTAGTAGCAAAAGAGAATAATATCAATTTGATGGTGCAGCGCAGCATTATATTTATGAATAGCAATCAGGAATGTGCAATGTGCAATTAAGAACCATATAGAAAAGATCAATTTTTTTCATTCCGTTTCATTAAATTTAATTTTATTTCATTAACTCAAGACTCAAGACTCAATACTCAAGACCCAAGACCCAATATTCAAGACTCAAGACTACTAAACCCATGGAACAAGCCGTGCCCATATCCCTTTGGGGGATGCTTTATTGCTACTTATTATTATTGATCCCGGCGGGAATTATCTGGTATTTTAATGTAGGGCTGCTTAGGCGGATGGCTATTGCAGTAGTCAGGATGACCATACAGCTAACCGTAGTAGGGGTGGTGCTAATATATCTTTTTCGATGGGATAATATCTGGCTAAACCTGGCTTGGATCATTTCGATGATCCTATTCGCGACCTTTTCGGCAGTAAACAATAGTGATTTGAATATTCGGAAATTTGGGCTTCCAGTATTTTTAGCCTTAACTATTTCCGCAGTCAGCATTTTAGTTTTTTTCAATGGCATCTTACTTCAGTTGCCCAACATCTTCACCGCTCAATATCTCATTATTATTGGGGGAATGCTTCTGGGAAATGCCTTGAAAGGGATCATCATTGGGTTGTCCAGTTTTTTTAAAAGTATCGTAGAAAACCAGAATAGGTATCAGTTTCATCTGGCCCAAGGGGCCAGTCAGCGAGAGGGCATAACGCCCTTTTTGGTAGACAGTCTAAAAGCTTCACTGAGTCCTTCTATTGCAACTATGGCCACGCTAGGTGTGGTTTTCCTTCCCGGCATGATGACCGGGCAGATTATCGGGGGCTCTTCTCCGGATACCGCTATCCGGTATCAAATTGCTATTATGATCGCCATATTTGTTTGTATTACCCTAAGCGTCTTACTTGGCATTTTTTTCAGCGTTGGCCGGAGTTTTGACGGATATGGAAATTTGAGAGCGGGGGTATTAAAATAAGGTGAGGTTCGAATTTAATAAAAACAAAAGGCCTCTCCTGCGCCCTTTATCCCTAAAAGCCTGCGTTGGACGGATAGTTTTTTTTAAAAAATTGAAGATCAAAATGCAAATATCCGAGCCTCATGTTAACATTAAACTATCGAAGCTCAAAACAGATTCGGAGAAGAGGCCATTCTTTTCCATATAAGCGCAGATCATGATAGGCTATCTATGGCACAGGTTCAATTACTATCGGAGAAGATGTCGTTGTTTTCGAGTAAGCGCGTAGCGATTACAACCTCTGTAGCCAAATTTATAGGACCAATTGACCAGGCGCATAGCGACTGGCACCTCCAC
>CAZHOV010000104.1:0-21122 GCA_964534315.1 uncultured Saprospiraceae bacterium
TTTACACTTCATTGCACATTGCACATTGCTCATTGCACATTGCACATTGCACATTGCACATTCCTCATTGCACATTGCACATTGCCCTACTCTCCCCACAATTTCTTCATCCGCTCCTTGATCTTTTGCTCAGTTGGGTTGTTCCCGGACTCGAAAAATCGCTTATGGGCAATCTCCTCCGGTAAGAAATCCTGCTTCACAAAGTTGCCAGGGTAATCATGGGCATAAAGGTATTCTTTGCCATACCCCAACTCTTTCATCAGTTTGGTGGGGGAATTGCGGAGATGCAGCGGTACAGATAGGTTACCGCTATTTCTGACCTCTGATTGAGCCTTGTTGATGGCCATGTAGGTCGAATTACTCTTAGGCGATGTGGCTAAGTAGACGGCGGCTTGCGACAGAATAATTCTCGCTTCGGGTAAGCCTACCGCCTGAACTGCCTGAAAGCAAGTGGTGGCCATCAATAAAGCATTGGGATTGGCCAGGCCTATATCTTCAGAAGCGGCAATGATCATGCGGCGGGCAATAAATTTAATGTCTTCGCCTCCTTCGATCATGCGGGCAAGCCAATAGACGGTGGCATCCGGATCACTGCCCCGGATCGACTTGATAAAAGCCGAAATAATATCGTAATGTTGCTCTCCGGCTTTGTCGTACAGAACAATATTCTCCTGGATTTTTTCGGTGACTATTTTGTTGTTAATGATCACCTTACCGGATTCGTTTTCATAATTACAAACCAACTCCAGTGCATTGTATAACTTCCGGGCATCACCTCCTGAATATTTCAACAATGCATCGTATTCCTCTACAGTGATCTCTTTCTCTTTTAAATATTCATCCTCTTTTATTGCCTTGTCCAAGAGTCCGATCAACTGTTCCCTGTCCAGATGTTTGAGGACGTACACCTGGCAGCGGGAAAGCAAGGCCGAAATCACCTCAAACGAAGGATTTTCAGTGGTAGCGCCGATCAACGTTAGCACTCCCTTTTCGACTGCTCCTAACAGAGAATCCTGTTGGGCTTTATTGAAGCGATGAATTTCGTCAATAAACAGAATGGGATTGGGCGCATTGAAAAAGGGGGATTGTTCTGCCTTTTTGATGGTCTCCCTTACATCTTTTACGCCTGAACTAATCGCACTCAACGTGTAAAAAGGCCGCTCCAACGTATTGGCGACAATGCTGGCCAGAGTGGTTTTACCTACACCCGGAGGTCCCCACAAAATAAAAGAAGGAATCTTCCGGCTTTCAATGGCTTTCCTTAAAACAGCTCCACTTCCAATTAGGTGCTCTTGACCAATATAATCATCCAACGTTTTGGGCCGCATACGTTCTGCTAATGGTTGCATATAAATCGCTTTTTATTCTTCTGCCAAAATACTACTTTTTTGGACGGAAAAAACGGAGGGGAATGAGAAGATCGAGAGGATTGGGGGATGGAGAAGATCGAAGGGGTGGGTTTTAGAAAAAAATAGTGGTTGTCCCAACCTTTAGGGAGACATTTACGTGAAGGAGTTTAGGTAGTAATGAGTAATGAGTAATGAGTAATGAATGATGTGCAATGAGGAATGTACAATGAATATCTTGGACTAAATTCGTCATTACGTCACTACTGGAATACGTTTATTTTAATAACTATGAAAAATTCTTTCGCATTTTAGGGATATTGTATCTGGTGATAAGCGTTCAAGCGCTTTTTGCTCAGTGTGCCTTTGATCCGACGATTACTCCGGAGAGTCCGGTCTTATGTTATTACGAAACAGATACGTTGTGGACGCAGGAATATGAAAGTTATCAATGGTATAAGGATGGGAATCCTATTCCAGGAGCTACTATGCAGTATTTAGTGGTGGATGGACAGGAGATATTGAATGAATATACCGTAGAAGCGACGTTAGATGATTGTACGGAAATTTCTCCTCCGGTTTTGGTGGATGGCTGGGCCTGGTTACCTCTTTTCGTTCAGACGCCAGCGTTTACAGGAGGAATGTATTCCTTTTTCGTTAGTATCTGCTGTGGATCACGAAACCGTGATACCCGAAATTTCGCAGTTGGGCGATATGCTAATCTGTACTTCCGGACAAAACTATCAATGGTTTTTGGATGGTGATCCGATCCCGGGAGCCAACAACAATACATGGGTCGCTCAGGAAAGTGGAACTTACACCGTGGAAGTAGAAGACGATAATATGTGTATGGGACTTGCTGACCCGGTGACGGTTACGATCGTCAATAACCGGGAAATGCTAACTATTCTAGAAAAAATACAAGTATATCCAAATCCCGTCGATAATGAACTGATGATTCAATTTCCAGCTGTAGGCGAAGGTAAAAAGCGTTTTGAATTGGAAGTATTTAATCCTTTAGGACAATTAGTAATGAGAAAAGAAAAACTGGTAGAGAAAAATTACGCATTTAATGTGGAGGGACTTGAAAAAGGGATATATTTTGTGACTATTTCAAGAGGGGAGGAGAGCACTTTGGTAAAAATTTTAAAACAATAATATTTTGTCAATAACCAAATTACGAAGAACGTAATACAACCAACTCAATAATAATATATCGTGACGCCAGAGCTCATACAAGACTGCAAAAAAGGTAACCGGAAAGCGCAGTACAAGATGTACAAGCAGTGCTTTCCTATTCTTATGAGCATATGCATGCGTTATAAAAGAGATGAAGATGAAGCATTAGAAGTGTTAAATGTTGGATTTTTGAAAATTTTAACCAAATTAGACAAATACCGTCCGGAGGTTCCTTTTGAGGCCTGGATAAGACGAATTATGATCAATACGGTTATTGACGAATTTCGAAAGAACCGGAAAGTCCGGGAATTAATTGACTACACGGATTTTGAAGATACATCATTTTACGATGAAAATTATTTTGATTTAAATCAGGCAGACAAACAATTTGATGCGGAGCAATTGGAGGAGATGATTAAAAAACTACCGGCCGTCAGTCAAAAAGTCTTCAATTTGTATGCTATTGACGGCTATAAACACAAAGAAATCGGAGAGATGCTTGGCATTTCTGAAGGAACCTCCAAATGGCATTTATCTTCGGCAAGAAAAAAACTTAGAGATATGATCTATGCCGCATTGAATACGACAAAAGTAGTTTGAAAATGGAAAATAAAATTGACAAATTATTTAGAGACAAGCTTTACCAGCGTCCAACCGACTTTAAAGAAGCGTATTGGAAGGAGGCGGAGTTGTTGATAAAAAAGCGTGCGCAAAGGCGACGAAAAATATGGTTATTCTCTTTACTTCTTCTATTGGGTAGCCTTAGTGCTGCCGGTTGGGTATTGCTCAATGAACCCGATGCTGCTACCGCAACATTGGAGGCAACAAACCAGGATATTATTAAGTCTACGGAAACGAAAAATGATGATGAATCAACTGGTGCGCAGTTTTCAGAGCGTACCCTGCCAGAAAAAACTGCCAAAGCTGCCTTGGGGGCAACCTTTGGTGAAACTGCCGGTGTTGACCGCCAGCGTTCAAAAAAGAGGGATCCCGCGGTGATCGTAAATAAAAGCGAAGATAGTGCGGAAGCTAATCCCGCCAATGCTCAACTCCGGCCAACTCGTTCTGATAATCCAATTAAATTGCAAGATAAACAAGATTCAACTACTGGAAACGTAAGGAATTTAAAACAGACCATTAAGACTACCGAAACACCTGAAGATAATTTTAATGATGAATCCAAAATGGCGGAAGCGGAGATCAGTGCGAAGATAGCGTCCGTTATTCCTGAGGAACAAGCAGCTTCCAAAACATCAAAACAAGCTAGTGCCCCTTTTCAACGGCTACCCGATCCTTCTATTGGGAAACTATTGCTTTCTGAGCGGGATTCTGACTATTTACAACCACAAGGAGGGCCTATTACAAGAGCTAGTATGCAAAGATGGCATGGAGGGATTTCAGCCTCTGCTTCTGTTACGAAAAAAATGGATGGAACCCGTGGCCTGGACATCCATTCCTTAATGGTTGGATTTGAGGGGTATTATTTGTTGAATTCCAATATGGGGTTACACAGTGGTTTACTATACCGCCGTCAGAGCGGTGGTGTGAAAATTCAGTATACTTCCAGTCAAACCGAGTTCAGTTTTGGTTATAACCGCACCAATCACAAAGTTGAAGTACAGTCCTTACACTGGGTCACCGTTCCACTGTACTTAAGCTATATGGGATATAAGCATCAGATAGGTATTGGAGCTCAGTTTCATCACTTGCTTAAAGTAGAGGCACTTCGAACTGTCACCGAGGAGTCTACCTTTTCATCTCTGCAGACAATTGAAGAAGAGACGATCGATTTTAATTCGGAGATGATCCGGCCCTATCAATTGTCTAGTGTTTTTCAATACAGTTACCGGTTTATTCCCAGGGCGCAGATAGGCTTGCGAGTAAATTACGATCTATTTATTCCTATTAGAGAGACCCAAAGTGGGGATAATCAGTTTGACCGATGGGTGAATTACCGGCCATGGCAGGTGGGGGTATTTTTAAGTTATGATCTTTTTTAATACAGATGAAATCATAGTATGATAGTGCGAAAGATAAACACATTATTGGTGGTTGCGATTCTTCTAATCATCTGGAACTGTAGTCCGGATGAGGATATCCCAATCCCCGAGAATAAGGTAGGAACTCCGGTATTTTCTTTTAGCGGGCAACTTGATAACGAACCCGTCGCCTTCACGGCCGGGGTTGAGGAGTACTATATGGAGGCCTCTTATTCCATTGCCGATTCTACTTCTTATGATATTCCTTACTTTAATACTGTTTTTAGGCAGGTAAATTCGGAAGAACCTGTGCAGGAGCAGTTGCTAATCCGGTTAAAGGGTGTTTCTACGGATATTAGCTCTGGGGCATTTGAAATCCAAAATCAATTCACCACGACCCAATTACAGTATTTAGGAACTCCGGTAATCGTTTACGATACCACCTACCAGGTTATTTTTGAAAACCAATCCGCTTCAAGTCTCTCCGAGTCTGCATTTCAATGGGAAAGCGGAGAGAGTGTTAATGGTTCCTATGCAGAATATGAGCCGGTCATAGAGTTTGATCAGCCTCAGAATTTTGTTATGTGCTTAACCTCAACTTATTCGCTTAATACCGATGAGTCTTGCCAGAATACCAGATGTAAAACAGTGGCTTTTGAGGAAGCTTTAAGGTCTTGTGAAGCTAGTCTTGATTTTGAAATGGATACTGAACTAACGGTAACCGCTTCGGTAACAGGCGGAAGTGCTCCATATACTTTTGATTGGGGATATGGGGGCGTAACGGATGAGAACCTCCAATTAGCCCCCAATAGCCTGGGTGATTTTACAGTCACGGTAACAGATTCGGAAGATTGTATAGATTCTGTTGGTTTTCAGACGATTCCAAATGCTGCATCTCTTTCTTTAATAGAATATTGTCATGCAGATTTTTCCTATGAAGTTGTTCAAGCCATTTCTAGTACGCCTCTGCCCTCGGAAGAAGGAAGAGTAACGATCATCTATACCGATAAAGCTGGGAAATCTTACCGTTCTGACCTAAGTCAACAACCTGCTACCTCCGGTTTTAAAATATTAAAAATAGAGGACTACGAACCCAATGAAAACGGTGATCCGACCATAAAGCTAGAGCTTTCCCTTAACTGCCACTTGTTCAATCCTGACGGGACGGTGAAAGTCCTTTCTAATGGAATGGCTGTTATTGCGGTTGCTTATCCGGAGTAGGTTTTGCTTTTATTCTTGTCCAAGATTTCTTTTTCCGGTACCAAAATAAGGCGGTATACAGAATGTTGTTATGCTTAAGATTCTACATTTACTATCCGCCTAATCCGTTTGATCCGCGTTCCATCCTGTTCTAAATTGGAACAAGGAAAAAGGAACAAGAAAAAAGGACGATAAAATTTTCTTAAAAACCAGTAACTTACCCTAAATTTCTTTGTGCCCTTCGCGCCTTTGCGAGCAACCAAAAATCTGAATTCCAATGAAAAATTTTCTATTTCTTTTACCCCTCCTTCCATTAACTCTCTTCTTTCAAGATCCCGGGATTGCAACTGAAACGTTTAGCGAAGAAGGCCAACACCATGAAGTCATAGATTCGCTCGGAGATGAACGATACTATCTCCAGCAATACTTAGAAGACCTAAAAAAGGTAAATCGGCTACTTGAAACCAATCCAAATATATGGGAGAGCGCATCTCCTGAAGAACACCCGGATTCTATCCTGAATGCCTCCACAAACAAAGAAACAGAAGATAATTTAGCACTCGGAGTGTATAATAAAGAAAATGCAGACTTAATTGTGGAGATTAGTGATCTGGAAAAAGAAGTGCTCCACAAAACCTCTAAATTTATGACTGAAGCGGAGCTGGAACGATATACCGAATCCTTCAAAGCCATTCTCAATAATCTCTTCAAAGTGACTAAGGAAAAACCCGAATTAGCGAGTATCTGTTATGACAATAGCCTGTTTTTAAAGGGATTTATCCTGAATACTGCCCGCCAATTTGGTCGTCTGGCTAAAAATGACCCCGAAACGGCTGAGCTATATAAGCTTTTGAAATCCTACTCCAAGCAGCTCGGAACAGAATTGGTTAAGTCTTCTCCTAATCAGAATAAGATCGACGACCTGACCTTAACATCAAAAAATCTCGAAAAGCAGATCGCTAAAAAGGTGGCTTCTTTTGAAAAAGACGCCCAACTTAAATGGCAAGACATTCAAAAAAAGCTGAAACCCAATGAGGCAGCCATTGAATTTATTTATTATACCGCGTCTCTGGAAGAAATTCTTTCCGAGGAATGGATGGAAAGTGTGGTAAGTATAAAAAGTGAAGGAAGAAATACCAACGGCAATGTTTATGCGGCGCTTTTGATCCGACCTGATTTGGACCGACCAAAGTATATTCACCTCTGCACGGAAATACGACTAGATTCTCTCCTGGACTTTAAAGAGGATAGCCGGTCAGCGGGGATCAATACGGTTTATGGGGGTACCAGGGGGTTAGATGACGAAGTCTCTATATCGGTTCACGAACAGCTTTACGATGCACTGTGGAAGCCGCTCGATAAAGATTTAAAGGGAATTAACCGTGTTTATTACTCCTCTTCCGGGCTGTTACATCGCGTTAATATCAATGCCATTCCGGTTGATGAAGAATCGGTGTTGGCTGACCATTTTAAGCTGATCAATATGAGTTCTACCGGGCAGTTGATAAACACCAGCCCCCTTCAAGGGGCTAATACAGACGCCTTTTTATTTGGAGGAATAAAATATGAGGTGGAGGAACCATCCGATTTACAACCTGCCACCAACCAGCCAGAGACGGATGCAGCAATGGCCAGCAGAGGAGAACCCACCTTTTCATCTTCAGACCGAAGCTTAAGAGGCGGCAGTTGGAAGTACCTGCCTTTCACCCTAAAAGAGGTAAATACGATCAACGAAGTGCTCTCGCAAACGGGTAATTCCAGCAAGGTCGTTGATAACCTTGCCGCAACGGAAGAATTTTTTAAACAACTGGGACGCGACCGTCCTTCACCGCGAATCCTGCATATTGCTACCCACGGTTTTTTCTTTCCCGATCCCGAAATTGAACGAAAAGAGCGAGAAAGAATACCTGAAGAGAAATCTTTTTTACAGAATAAAATAGAGTTTACCCTGGAAGATTTAAACCCGGGTTTACTGGATTCGATACAAGATAACGCTGCTGACTACCAAGCTGGAGCGGCAAATGAAGGCGAGTCTATGGATCCTTCAGAGGAGGAACAACCTGTCTTCAAAAAAAGTAACCATCCTATGATCCGTTCCGGTCTCATTCTGGCAGGCGGCAATCATGCGTGGGAAACCGGTAAACCTCTACGACCAGGGCTGGAAGACGGGATCTTAACCGCTTTCGAGATTAGCCAAATGAACCTATCCGGCACCGAGTTAGTCGTCTTGTCTGCTTGCGAAACCGGGCTTGGAGATATTAAAGGGGATGAAGGGGTCTATGGATTCCAGCGTGCCTTCAAAATAGCGGGAGTAAGGTATCTGATCATGACCCTCTGGCAAGTACCCGACCGGGAGACCCAACAGTTCATGACTACTTTCTATAAAAAATGGCTAGGCGATGGAATGACGATCCAGAATGCCTTCCAATCGACCCAATTAGAAATGCGCGACCGCTTTATCGATCCGTTTAAGTGGGCCGCCTTTGTACTGATTGAATGAAGAATGAAAAATGAAGAATTAAGAAATCATTCTTAATTCTTCATTTCTAATTTCCTCACTACTCACTACTCACTACTCACTACTCACTACAAACTATCAACTACTACCTAACCACCTTATAACCTCTGATCTGCCCATTCATATTTACCACAAGTACGTACATGCCTTTTGGCAATTCTGCCACGTTGATACGTGCTTGGATGCCCAGTTGTTCCTGGGTGTAATAGCCTAGTTGACGGCCGGTAACATCGCGTAATTCGAACGTCAGATCCTTTGACATGTCAGTGATCTCGAAATTCAGATAATTGTTATAAATAGAAGGGATCGTCATGATCTCAGCATTAACGGGATCGAACGTGTTGGCAGCCTGGTTGCCGGTAACAGTTACACTGTGTACTTGCCATAGCTTTCCGGTAAAATCGTCGCCAGAATAGCGAATGGCTAAATATACTGCATTACCCGAAACACCCGACAGATCAATATCGCCAGAGTTGGTCACCTCATAATCGCCTGGAGACCAGGTAACGGAAGGAACGTTCGTCCAGGTGCCGTTAGTGGATGGATCGCTGGAGCCATCGTAATTTGTAGAATAATAAAGCTCTAAATCAGGACCGTTAAAGTTGCCGGCAGTTTCGATATTCAATATTTCATTTGAGAAGTCATTCAAATTCAACGGTGGAGAAATGAGCCAATCGTCATTTTCAAAATGGTAACCGCCAGAGAAGTTATTCATTTCTGCGAAATACAAGATATTACCCATGTCGTCAAAGTCATCAGGTTCCCACATCTGATCTTCACCAGTTACGCTGTACTCCGTCCAGGAACCTAGTGTTTCTACAAATAACTCTTCATGAATCGTCACCTGGCTATTGGCATTGAGGGCAAATAACCCGATAAGTCCAACGAATAGAAATTTTTGTGATTGGTTGAACAGCTTATTAAGTAAAGTTTTTTTCATAAATCTTGATTTTTTAATTAAAAAATAAAAACTCAAAGTTAAAGTCTTTTCCAGCAAATTTAGTTTTTTCTAGTTTAAATTTAAATTAAGAAAAGTGGGGTAGGAGAGGTTTTGAAATTCAGCCAAATTATTTAAACCTAAATTTTGTTTTAATAGTAAGGCCGTTAAAAAGAATGGATAAGAGGATTGAATAATAATAATTGAAAATTTGGTAACGTTTCTTATCCATCTAACTAAAAACCAAGGAATATGAAAATTTTAAAGTTGTTCTTATTGGGTATGATCGGGCTATTATTTTTTTCAGGGTGTAAAAAAGAAGAGGAGGAGCCTACTCCAACACCTGATCCCGTAAAAAATGAATTCGAGCTATTTATTGAATTTTGGAATCCTGCCGGAGATGATCCGCAAATCAGCTTTGACGGCAATAACTCTTCTCCTGAAGTTAAAATTGATTTTTCTAAAACCTTCGCTGGAATTGCTCTCGACACGATTGAAGAAGCCCAGGTGCTCATTGATAATGTCCGTATTATCGACAATAATAATGTCAATTATAAAATCGATACCATTATCGCTTATGAGTGGCGGGAAGACATCAATGACTGGAAAGTGGATGTGGAGTTTAAGATGTTATCAGATGAAATAGAGGATCTTATTGTTATGCTTATTTTGGATGTGAGCGAATCCCTTGGCGACGATTTTGTCAAGGTGAAAGATTATGCCCAGAATTTTATTCAGGAAATCTTTGCCAATACAGAACGGGTGCGGGCAGGGGTGATCGATTTTTCTACCAATGTCAATACGTTTCCGGCTACAGAGGATGAACTAGCCGTTTTAGACTATATCAACGACATTGATCAAGGGCGGTTTACTTCCCTCTATGAAGCGATGGATACCGGTATTGAAGCACTTCAAAATAATGAAGCGGAAGGAAAAGCTCTATTAACCTTTACGGATGGCACCGATAACAATTCGGATCCTCAATATACGCCTAGTTCTCTTTACAATAAGTTAACGGCAGATACCAACGGCATTAAGATCAATAGTTTTACCATCGGTCTGGAAGGAAAAGGCGGATTGGACCGGCCCGTTTTGGAAGATCTGGCTGCCAATGGAGGCGTTGCGGAGTTTCCTGCTAATTCCGAAGAACTGGGGGTTGTGTTTGAAAAAGTTTCCAAATCAATCTCCAATGTGTACAACCTGATCTATATACGCAACCAGCAAATTATCCCTGAAGATCAAAAAGCAAGGCTCAAATTCGTTATCAAAGCTTCTCCGAAATAGAGCTAAGCAAAACGAGGATGGCTCATAAGTCTATGAGCCATCCTCTTAGGTTCTTTTATTTTGAGAAGCCTGTTTTTTCTGACAAAATCTTCGATTTTGTCAGAAAAAACAGGCTTCTCAAAGAAGAAAATTTAGTTTCTCGAAACACGAATAGTGTTTGGAGACACCCTCGTTTATTGGTCTTATCGTCTAAGAATATAATCAGTACCAAAAGAAGAAGAACCTCCTAGGCCGATTTTATTATCGTCATATACATTGACTGTTGTTGTTCGGAATTGATCGTCATCTTCATCTGAAGGGTCATTTTCAAAAAATAACTCCAGGCTGTAATCGGCACTTGCTGAGGAACCTGCATCTAATAGCCTATATTCAAATTCCATTGATCCGGCGGGAGCGGGAGAGGGTTTCAAATACCAGATACCCTTTACTACGCCTGTTCCATTTGCATTGAAAGTAACGGTTTCTCCATCTTCATCAGTCCACGTTCCATCCAGCTCGAATTCATTGTCTTCGTTTGAGCAGGAAGCAAGTGTTAATAAGGCAGCAACAAGTAGGAACGAAAGCATCTTTAAATTTTTCATGATTACGTTTTTTTGGTTTTGATGATTAAATGATGTTAATTGATTGGTTACATTCATCAATGTGTACGATAGAAAAAACGTACCCCTCCAAGGTTGGGAAATTTCTTTTTTATTTATCCTCTATACGAATACCTACCTTTAAAGAATAAAATTTGCCTTGTTGTAAAAAAAGTTGTAATATCGAATTGCTACAGGGTTGATTACACTGTATTGATTATATTCTCACCAAAATAATTATGAAAGTAAGCGGTAAATCATTCGAATATGAAATAAGCTTTGCTTATATATTCAAGCAGTTGCTGTTAAAGCTGTTTACGGCTTTTATACGTTTGATTGATATAGTCAGACTGATGCCCATTCGGATCTACCGGATGGGAAATCATATTGTTAGGGGGATCAGAAGCGATAGGCGGAGCAAAATTTACTGGTGGCAGTCGGAGATACATTTTGAAAATATCGGCAAATACACGAATTGGTGGGTCGAGTTCTGGATTTATTTTATTGAGATCATTGGAATTACGGAGGTTTATGAAACCTTATGCGATTTTCTAAAATTCAATACGCGGCCTCTGGAACAATGGGAAAAAGAACTCGCTTATTCTATTTTTGGCGAGGTGTTGCATTACAAGCGTATCCGGCTTGATGAAATGGCTTTTATCGGGCCGAAACAAACCAAGCGTTGCTACGTAAGTTTCTATACCATCAATTCATGGGGTGCTATGGAAAATAGCATCTTTATTCATGAGCTCATCCATGTCTGGCAATATCAACAAATGGGGGCAGTATATATTTGGAAAGCCCTGAGAGCGCAAAAAACAAAGATGGGATATAATTATGGTGGTGTTTCGGCACTAAAATCGCATTTAAAAAAACAAAAAACCTTTTTTAACTTTAACCTTGAACAACAAGGCGATATTGTAGCGGATTATTATCGGATCAAAGAGGGATACTCGCCCCATTGGGGGCACGGAAAAGTGGAAGACCTACCTGTTTATCACACCTTTATTCGTCAAATGAAAGGCGAAGCTTAGTTGATGTTTTCGTTTTCATTATGGTCCAAAAATTATTGATGAAGACAAAGAAATAGTACAATATTAATGGATTTTCAATTTTTATTCAGAGTAATTTGGAGAAGAAAATGGTTGATGGTGCTTGCAGGCATTATAGCTGCTGCAACTACTTTCACCGCCATCCATCTTAAAGAGCGTATCTATAAGGCAAGTGCTATCCTATCTACCGGGATGGTTGATTATAAAGGTCTGGATCCTGAAGAAGGATTACCATTTTTACAGCAATTTCAGATCGATATTAACTATAACAACCTCATCCGGTTTATTCAGTCGAAACCCAATATGGAACTATTGAGCTATCGACTGGTTCTGCACGATCTGAAGGCTATCCGTCAGGGCGGGAATTCTTTCCGAGAGCCTGAATTTGAAGATGTTGAATCTATTCCTTTTTCCGATGCTCAAATAGATGAGTTAATAAAAGCATTAACCGCAAATCTGGATTCACTAAAAACCAGCTTTTCTCAACCTGCTTTACAAAAACAATTCGAAAAAATAGCGGAAGCGCTTGGCTACGACCGGGAAAATATGCTTAAATATAACCTTCGGGTAGGGCGATTGGGCGCTACAGACTACCTGAACATGGAGTTTGTTTCTGAAAATCCTGAACTCTGTGCTTATGCGGTCAATAATTTTTGCGATGACTTCCTCCGCAAAAGAAAAAAACTTCAAAATTCTGATGTCTTTAAAAAAGTGGAGTTCTTGTCAGAAATGGTCAAACAAAAAAAGGATTTGTATGAGCGAAAAAAGCTGGAATTAAAAAACTATCGCGAAAGCTTGGAACTTATCGACTTACCCTCGCAACAAGAAGTGATTGTCGGACAGATAAAAGAACTGGAACTCAATCTGGAAGAAGAACGCAAACGAATTCCCGCTCTTAAAAAAAATATTATCAATTTAAACACCTACCTGAATAAGAAGGGATTAGACGATCAATCAACCGAAGACCTTCAGCGCATTACGAATAATAAGGACCTCATTAATGTTAACGCCCAAATCGTAGAAAAGAACAATGAATTAGTTGACTTCATCATGCTGGGAGCTACTGATGAGTTGCTGAACATTAAAAATCTGGAAATCGAAGAACTGGAATCCAGGCGAGACGAACTCATCCAGTATTTAGCATCGGATGTCGATACCGAAAGCGACTCAAAAGCGCTGGAGGATACGGAAAAGGAATTATTTATTACGAGGGTTCGTAAAGAAATGGAACTGAACGAGGCCGAGCAGAGCGTTAAATCATACGAACAGGAAATCCAACGATTGAAAACAAGAGCTCTGGGTTTTGTCTCTGCTGAAGCCTACACCCAACGGGTCCAAGACGAGATCAGCTTTGCCCAAAATGAATACGAAGACTTGTTGGGTTCGCTAAATCAGGCTCAGGTAGAGCTTCAAAAATCTTACCAACCTTTGACCATTCTGGAAGAAGCTGAAGTTCCCGAGAAATCCGAACCTACCAAAAAGATGTTGTTTTCAGTCTTTGCCGGTATTGTGGCCGGAGGCGGCACGCTCTTCCTGATCTTATTTTTTGCGCTGATCGATAATTCACTCCATACCCCCACTCAGTTTAAAAATCTCGTGTCTTTGCCCTATTTGGGAAAGGTTGCGGAAGTTAATACCAGGCAACTGGATATCAAAGAGTTATTCCATACCGATGAGCAGAATAAGGTGATGGAAGCCTTTCGTGAAAATCTGCGGGCATTGAGATATCAGATTGAAAGAAGCGGTGGTCAAACATTCTTATTTACCAGCAATAAAGCAGGGGAGGGGAAGACCTTCATGATGCTCGTTTTGGCTTATTCGCTGCGAATGAAAGGCAAAAAAGTGTTGGTGATCGATACTAATTTTAAAAATAATGAGCTTTCAAGAATGACCCTGGTAGACCAAAACAATTCTTCCCAAAAACACCGAAAATTGATTGGCCAAAATCAACTTTCTACCGAACTTGTGGCTCAGCATATCTATCCGGCATTCAACCTTGATGAGCTAGATATTATAGGTAATCCAGGCTCTTATCGGTCGCCCGATGAAATTTTCGCCGGTAAAGATTTTGAAAAACTATTAAGCGATCTTGCTAAAAAATACGACTATATCTTCATGGAAGCCGCCGCTCTCAACCAGTATTCCGATACGCAGGAACTCGTCCCTTATGTAGACAAGGTTATCGCAGTTTTCATGGCTGCTTCAAAGATAAAAGCGTCTGACAAACTATCGTTGCAGTATTTGAAAAATCTAAAAGGAAAACTACTCGGTGCTGTACACAATAAAGTGGACTACTCAAACCTGAACAACTAATCCGGCCACATGTCTTACTGGTTAAAATCGGGCATTTACGCCCTTCTGGAAAAAGGACTTGGTTTGGTCTTCGGCTTTGGGAGTCTTTTCCTGCTACTGCGTATCCTTACTAAAGAAGAAATGGGGGTTTGGGTGTTATTTCTAACTATCGTCTCCTTTATCGAGGTTTCGAGGGTGGGACTACTCCAAAATGCACTGATCAAATTCTTGACCGTTAGTGAAGGGGAAGAAGTTGGGCAGATCTCTTCCGCCTCCCTTTTTCTAAATATCTTATTATCTGTATTGAGTAGCCTTGTATTAGTGCTTTTGGCCGTTCCGCTGGCCCAATTGTGGGAAGCTCCCCTGCTGGCGCAGATGCTTCCGCTACATGTGATGACTACCCTTGGGCTCGTTTTTTTCTACCATGCCAATTTTGTTCAACAGGCAAATTTTGATTTCCGAGGTATTTTCTGGAGTAATTTTTTCCGGAAAGGCCTTCTTTTTTTTTATATCCTAATCTTTTTTTGGTTAAACTGGAAAATCGAACTAACTAACCTGGTCTGGGTGCAAATCTTCACCGCCTTGGTGGCTTCCGGCGTTTCGTTTGTTTTTGGAAGACCCTATTTAAAGTTTACCAAAAAAGTTAACTGGGAGTGGGTAAAAAAACTCTTCCACTTTGGAAAATTTGTATTCGGAACAAATCTGAACGCCATGCTGTACAAAAACATTGATAAAATGATGCTGGGGTCTATGGTCTCTAAACCTGCCGTGGCTATGTACGAGCTGGCCATACGTATCACCAATCTGGCAGAGGTTCCGTCTTTTTCTATTGCCGCAATTGTCTATCCGCAAAGTGTAAAACAAGGTGAAGCGGCCGGCGCTAAAGCAATCAAATCACTCTACGAACAATCGGTCGGTGCTATCCTGGCTATTTTGCTGCCATTCATTTTGATCGTCTTACTTATTCCGGAATGGATTGTCCGCCTGGTAGGAGAGGAGCAATACCTCGATGCGGTACCCGTCCTTCAGTTAACTGTATTATACGGTCTATTTATACCCTTTGCTATCCAGTTTGGCACCGTTCTCGATTCGGTAGGAAAACCAAAGCTCAATTTTCTATTTACCCTCCTTGGAATTGTCGTCAATTTGGTTTTTAATTTTATTTTTATTTCTGTATATGGCTTGATCGGAGCAGCTATCGGTACCTTAAGCGCTTATTTGATCCTTTTTGTTTGTCATCAAATCCTTTTATACAGGCTATTTGGTATCCAGGCGCATCATGCTTTAAGCTATATTATTCCATTTTATAAAAAAATGATCCATCAGATTTTTCACCTAATCAAACGAAAAAGGAGCTAAATGGCAACAACTCTCACAGAAGAAAAATTTAAGGAAGGAATATCCTATGCCGAAGACAACTTTTTGAATGAGCAGGCTTCTCATCTCAAAGTTGATAAGCAATTATTTCGGGAGCGGATGAACCTTAACGGCAAACGAATCCTGGATTTTGGCTGCGGGATGGGAGGTATGTCCCTTTGGTATGCAAAAAATTGGGAGTGCCAGGTGGTCGGTGTAGATATTGATCCTCACCATATTGAGATTGCCCGCCATCTTCAGCAGAAATTTAACACGACTAATGTTCGTTTTGAAAAGCGTAATATCCTTGAAAACCCTTTTGAAACGCCTTTTGATCTGGTCATTCTAAATGATGTGGTGGAACATCTAGCTTCGTCTATTTTAAACCCTGTCTTTAAGGCGATCTACAGGACGCTGAAAGACGACGGGCAGTTATTTGTCAGCTTCCCTCCCTGGGAAAGCCCCTATGCCTCCCATCTAACCCATGTTATTAAAATTCCATGGTGCCAATTCCTTCCCCGGCAGGTTTTACATAAATTGATCGAAAACCATAACCGCCCGATCGTGGGTGCTCTGGAAAGCGACCTTCGATCTGCTTACCAAGGGTTGAATAAAATGACAGTGAAAAAACTAAAGCCTCTTTTGAAAGAAAATGGATTTCAGGTGGCTTTTAGAAAAAGCCATTCGATCCTAAGCAGGATGCCTGGATTAAGGGAGAGCAGTTTTCGTTTCTTTCCCTTCAATTACTTGATCACCAAGGAATTTATCATTGCTCATAAAGAAGTTTAATCATGGATTCATCTGTAGATATCTTTTATTGGAGCCTTTTTCGGTCTGATTTTGAGTTTGGTTCGATTCCTTTATATATGGCCAGGGCTTTTGGAAAGACGAACCGTGTTTTTTACATTAATCATCCGATAACGGTTAAAGATTATTTAGGCGAAAAGAATAAGCGGAAAACCATTTCAAGACATCTCCAAATCGAGTATTCTACTTTTCCGGGTGCTTCTGATAATATGGTATTGGTTGAACCGCCTCTAAGTCTTTCTATCAACTGGTTACCTAAAGGAAAGGCGTACCAGACCTTATTCAAGGCCAGACAGAATACTGCCAGAAAGATCATAGGGGATATTGTTCAAAAATACGATGTGGACAAATTCATTTATATCAATTGCTACGATCCGTTCTTCTGGATCGACAATTCAGGTGCAGAGGTCCATATCTATCAGTGTATTGATGATATTCAGGAGGATGCTTATACTGCAAAGCACGGCCATGAGCTAGAGAAGTTGGCAATTACCCAGGCCGATTTGACCTTGGTCACCTCCAGCGAATTATTTCGCCTAAAGTCGCCTTATGCACAGAAAATACAGTTACTTCCCAATGCCGCCGATGTAAAACGCTTTAGACGTGTGGTAGAAGAAACCTTTAAAAAGCCAGAGGAAATCGAGCACATCCAAACCCGAATTATTGGTTTTGTTGGGAATCTGGATCAAATGCGCATTGACTATTCACTACTGAAAAAAATTGCTGAAGAGCATTCAGATAAGACCCTTTTGCTCGTTGGCCCTATCAATAACACTACCTATAAAACGCTTGGGATCGATCAACTTCCCAATGTTATTTTAACCGGACAGCAGGATCAGGAAGACTTATTAGCCTATATGGCGTATATGGACTGCACCATCATTCCTTTCCGAAAAAATAAACTGACCAAAAGTATTTATCCCTTAAAAATTAATGAATACCTGGCTACCGGTAAACCGGTAATTTCTACTACCTTTTCTGAAGATATCAGGGGATTTAAAGAGGTGGCTTATCTCGCTGAAAACGAGCATGAATTTATCGAGTCTATAGAGCAGGCCCTTCAGGAGAATAGCTCCGAGAAAATAGAAGCTCGCCTAAAGGTAGCCGAACAGAATACGTGGAAGACCAGGTTAGAAACCTTTTGGAATACTGTAGAGCCCTTATTAAATTTAGGCTGAAATTACTCTACTCAACCATAAACAACTAGCAATGAAGAATCGATGGTATTGGACATGGATATTGGCAGTCACTTCTCTTTTTAATACGTTATATGCACAACATCCCGGAAAGCCTGATGGACTTACGGTTAAAGGGGTTTTTATGGATTACTATTCGCCCTTCACAAACGAATCTATGTTTGAAGTGGACCAGTGGAATGTAGGAGCTGAATTAGGTTATTTCCGTAGCATGAACCCATTTTTTAATATCGGTATTCCAGTAAGAGTAGGTTTAGTCGATTTACCTGATCCGGACGGTGTAAATACCGGTTTTTTAGAAGATCAGATCGTAGGCAGTATGGATGTGGTTCTTCAGTTTCATTTTTTAAAAGCAGACCGTTTAGTCTCCCCTTATATTTTCGCAGGCGGCGGCGGAGTGGTTGACGAAAATATCAACCTCAATATCCAGGCTCCGGTGGGTGGAGGGATAAATTTTAAGTTATCGGATGTAGTTTATATTCAATTACAAAGTGAAAGAAGATGGTCATTGACTGAGAATAGAGACAATTGGCAGCACTCTTTGGGCTTGCTTTTTCTTCCGGGTAAATCAAAAAATACCGTGTTATCAGAAGATGCTGATGGAGACGGAGTAGCTGATAAAGATGATGAATGCCCCCTGCTGGCAGGTCTCGCTGTGTTTAACGGCTGCCCGGATACGGATGGCGACGGGCTGATCGATAAGAAAGATAAATGTCCGGATCAAGCCGGAGCGAAAAAATTAAATGGTTGCCCGGATAGTGATCAGGATGGAATTGCTGATGTAGAAGATAAATGCCCGGATTTGCCTGGTTTTATTGCCAACGATGGCTGTCCGGACACTGATAATGACGGTATAATAGATCTGGACGATCGCTGCCCCGAAGAACCGGGAACAAGAGAAACCGATGGCTGTCCCGACCGTGATAAAGACCAGATAATTGATGATCTGGATGACTGTCCGGATGTGCCGGGGTCTGTCGCCCTAAATGGCTGTCCTGATGACGACGGAGATGGCATCGCCAATGATGCAGATAAATGTCCCGATCGAGCTGGCCCCGCTTCTAATTTCGGCTGCCCCGAACTAGAAGAAGCAGAAAAAGAACGGCTGAATTATGCCATGCAGGCCGTCCAATTCCAAAGCGGTAGCTCGGTGTTGAAAACCTCTTCAAATGCTATTCTTGACGAGATCTCTGCTCTCATGAAAAAGTATCCGACTTACCAACTCCTTATTTCCGGACACACGGATAGTGCGGGTAGTAGCGCTTTTAACCAGGATCTATCCGAACGAAGGGCCAAAGCCTGCTATGATTACCTGGTTAGCAAAGGAATTAACCCCGACAGAATGACGCACGAAGGATTCGGAGAGTCTAAACCTATCGCTGATAATAAATACCCTGAAGGACAGGAAAAAAACCGTAGAGTGGAGTTTAAAATGTTTGTTAAGTAAACGGTAAACGGTAAACGGTAAACGGTAAACATTGTTAGACAAGTCTTCAAGATAAAAAGCATATGACAAATAAAGAAATTGCAAGGACCTTTTATAAGTTGGGCAAGATTATGGAGCTGCATGAAGAGAACAAGTTTAAGATAAGATCTTACCAGAATGCTTACCTGACCTTGCGGAAATGGTCTGAGCCTCTGGCCGATATGGAAGAGGAAGAGATCCTCCAAATCAAAGGCGTTGGAAGGGCTATAGCCGCGAAGGTTCGGGAACTGGTAGATACCGGTAACCTGAGTACGCTGGAAAAGTACCGTGAAAAAACTCCGCAGGGAGTGGAGGAAATGCTGAATATCAACGGATTTGGTCCTAAAAAAATTAGAGTGGTATGGAAAGAGTTGGGCGTGGAGAGCCTTGGTGAACTATGGTATGCTTGCAATGAAAATCGACTAATCGAGCTAAAGGGATTTGGCAAAAAAACGCAGGACGATCTGCTGAACAAACTGGAATATTATCAAAAAGCTCAAGGCAAATATCACTTTGCCACCCTGGAGCAAATGGCTAAAGGGCTCAAAGCTCAATTCGAGAAACTGCTGCCCGGAAAACAAGTGGAGTGGACAGGGGCATTGAGAAGACATGCAGTGGTCTTGGAGGCGCTCGAATTTTTGATTGGTACAGACGAAGATCTTCAACCGGTCATCCGGAAAATAGGATTAAAAGCAATCGAAAAGATACCCAAAGGCCTAAAAGGGAGAACGGAAGAAGAAATTCCGGTGGTGATCTATCAAGGCAAACCGGAAACCTTCGGGTCGCAAATGGTTTTTCATACCGGAAGCGAAGCGTTTTTAGAGGGTTTTCTAAGAGAAACCAATGAATCAGATTTTACCGGAATGGCAGATGAAAGAGAAGCCTTCGCAAAAGCGGGTATTCCTTATTTAGTGCCTGCACTCCGGGAAGATGATTTCTTCCTGGGCGTTGAAATGAATGATCTGGTGCAAGAGGAAGCTATTAAAGGAGTGGTTCATGCGCATTCTACCTTCAGCGATGGTATTCATACCGTAAAAGAAATGGCTGAATATGCTCAATCTTCTGGTTACCAATATCTTGGAATGACTGATCATTCGCAATCTGCTTTTTATGCCAACGGGTTAAAATGGGACCGGGTACTCCAACAATTTGAAGAAATTGATCGGCTGAATGAGGCCTTAGCTCCTTTCAAAATCTTCAAAGGTATTGAATCAGATATTCTCTCAGATGGCAGTTTAGATTATACGGATGACCAATTGGCTCAATTTGATTTTGTTATTGCCTCTGTACATTCCAACTTGAAAATGGACGAAGCCAAAGCCACCGACCGGTTGCTTAAAGCCATTGAAAATCCCCACACTTCTATCCTCGGTCATCCAACGGGACGATTATTATTATCTAGAGAGGGTTACCCCATTGACCATTACCAGATCATTGAAGCCTGCGCCCGGTACGGCGTAGCCATTGAGTTGAATGCTAACCCTTATCGACTCGACCTGGACTGGAAATGGATACCGCTTGTGCTGGAGAAAGGAGTCAAAATAGCTATCAATCCTGATGCCCATAGCCAGTCCGGAATTCACGACATCCACTTCGGCGTCCTCGCTGCTCAAAAGGGAGGTCTAAAAACCGCGGACTGCCTCACCTGCCTGGATGTAAATGCCTTTGAAACCTGGATACATAGGAAAAAAGAAAAATAGTTATCATCCTTGTTTTGGTGCGGCACCTCTCGATATTTACCATATATGACCATCAACTGTATGCAAAATATCAAGCTCCTCCGGAGCATTGGAAAACATTTGGCTCAATTTACAAGCTATAAATGTAGTGCTCCGCTGGAGCAATGTATAAATAACGTAGACGTATTTCAGTACAAGACACTTTGAAAAACATTTGAAGATTCGTCCCAAATGGCTCCATCAGCTTGAACGCT
>CAZHOV010000105.1:0-1438 GCA_964534315.1 uncultured Saprospiraceae bacterium
GATCTGGTCCTTCGGCCCTTCGGTCTTCTGGTCTTCTGATCCTAGGGGCGTTGCCACCTAGTTAAGGGGGTGTCAGTCTTTCAGACTGATCTGGTTGTCCTGTCCTCCGGCTTACCCGTTCTTCAGTTCAAAGGATAGACCGGCATTCTTTTGTAATCTTTTGAGTAAAGCATCTCCCATTGCTACCGAAGGAGTGATGACGCCGTAGTGTGGAAGGAGTTCATCCATTGCCAGACAAACAGCGGCTTCCCCCAGCATTTTCGAGGTAGAGCCATAACCCGGATCGCGGTCCCCTTTGATGCGGCCTCGAATGGTGGTGCCATCTGAAAAGATGCCGATCTGATCAAAGACGAAGAAACCTTCTTCCCGTTGTTTTTGAGAAGGTCCTTGTCCTGGTTTTGGGGCGAATTGATCAATCAACCGCTTAATCAGTGTCCCTGGTTTGGCTTTGTATATTAAACCGAGAAAGAATCCAATGACATTGCCTTTTATTCTTCCCGAGAGGCCTTTACCTGCGACCATAAATTCTTCGTAGCGAAAGTCTTTACCATATGGAAAGCCTTTTAAGGCATGGCTTCGTCGAACGATTTTGGTGGTGCTTTCCAGCGTTGGAATTGCGGATCGAATTTTACGGATCTCAGATCGGGTTGGTCGGGTCCATGCTGAGCATCTGAAGGATTAAGCCCATACGGATTGCCCAAAATCTTATAAATACTTTTGTCAGCTTCTGCTTCCACCAATACATTGAGCAGGCTAGCTACCGTCCCCCCGCTAAATCCGCCACTTGATGCTTTCAGCCCGGTTTTGATATGTTGGCAATACGATCCGGTTTTGGCCTTAGCCTGTTGCTGAAGCCAAAAAACGCCCATATCTGAGGGGATCGAATCGAACCCACAGCAATGCACGATCTTAACTTCCTTTTGCGCGGCTTCTTCATGATGCGTATCGATCACCCGTCTCATCCACTGCACCTCGCCGGTCAGATCGCAGTAGTGGGTGCCAGAACGCACGCAGGAGGCTACTACCTCCGAGCCATATTTGGCATAAGGGCCTACCGTAGTGCAAAGCACCTTGGTCTGCTGGGTAAGCGCATCTAAGGAGGCAGCGTTCAGCGCATCGGCTTGCAGCAAAGGGATGGCTTCATCACCCAGTTCGGAACGTACTTTTTTTAGCTTCTCCATATTCCGTCCGGCCATGGCCCATTTTAATTCTTTATCAACCCCATAGGTCTGGAGTAGATATTGGGCGACCAGTCGGCCGGTAAAGCCGGTGGCACCGAGGAGGATGAGGTGGTAGTTACGGATCATTTTTTTATTGATTTATGCCCACACCCGACTTTTTAGACAAAAGGCAATGTAATGATTTTTTTAAAAGATTCCATTTTTTGATTTATCCTGAAGGGATAAAATATGTATAGCCCGGTATGAAATGCCGGGTA
>CAZHOV010000105.1:1538-20672 GCA_964534315.1 uncultured Saprospiraceae bacterium
CCTGCCTTTGGCAGGTATGCTTTAGGGCCAGGGGGGCGGGATGATTTATGCCCACACCCGACCTTTTAGACAAAAGGTAATGTAATGATTTTTTTAAAAGATTCCATTCTTTGATTTATCCTGAAGGGATAAAATATGTATAGCCCGGTATGAAATGCCGGGTAAAAGAAATAGGGGCCTGGCAACCCTGACAGGGTTGAATATGCCCTAAACCTTTACGATCATTCAACCCCGTCAGGGTTGATGCAGGTCCTTATTAAATCCCCCCAATTATCATTGGGGGCTATACGGATTCAATCCCTTTGGGATTAAAAAATTCGAAACTCCATACAACCTTTTGCCAGTTTTTGAAGATACCATTTTTCTTCTCGAAAGTGGCTCTTATTTTCGCACCAAGAGAAGCGGGCTGGGTACCCCTGCCTTTGGCAGGTATGCTTTAGGGCCAGGGGGGCGGGATGATTTATGCCCACGCGCGCCCTTCAGACCCTGGCCATTGGGGTTCCCTAACCCAAAATTTCCGCCTCCTCCACAAACGGTTGCTTGGTCACCCGCGTTCCGGTAGCTTTAAAAATGGCATTGGCGACAGCTGCAGCGATCGGGGGCAAGGCGGGCTCGCCTAATCCTGTCGGAGCTATGCCGTTCTGGACGAAGTGGGTCTCGATGTCCGGCGCTTCGTTGATGCGAATGAGTCGGTAGCGGTCGAAGTTGTTCTGCTCGGGTTTGCCGTTTTTGAAGGTTAATTTGCTGAACATGGCATGGCCGATACCGTCAATGGTGGCGCCTTCTACCTGATTTTTAGCACCGCTTTCGTTGATCACAATTCCACAATCAACGGCGCAGTACACCTTTTTGACTTTAGGCTTGCCGCCTTCCATGGCGACCTCCGCCACCTGGGCGACATAAGAATTGTGGGAATAATAGGCCGAAACGCCCCGGTAAATCCCTTCTTCGGGTTGATCCCAATTGGATTTCTCCCGCACCAACTTCAATACGCCGGCATAGCGTTCGGGATCGTAATCGTTATTTTCTCCAACCGGATTATTCTTGGCGCGCTCGAACCACTCCAATCGCAGCTCAATAGGGTCTCTACCCATTTCCTCAGCAATCTCGTCAATGAAGGATTGTTCGGCAAACCCAATAAAATTGGAAATAGGAGCTCTCCAGGCTCCGGTCGTGATGTTGGATTCATGGATATGGCTCTCCGCAAGATAATGGTCGATCGCACCCGCAGGAAAGCGATTCGGGAATAATGCCTTTCCATTAATACCGGCACCCCGGATATGGAGACCGAGGAGGTTGTTATTCTTATCGAGGGCCGCCCGGTAAGTAACTTTGTAGGACGGACGGTAGGTGCCTTGTGTCATATCATCTTCCCGAGTATAGATCAATTTGACCGGCGCTTTCACCAATTGGGAAATCTGGGCGGCTTCTATTGCAAAATGCCCATACAGTCTGCGTCCGAATCCGCCTCCCATGCGCGTCATATCAATCGAAATATTTTCTTCCGGGACATTCAGCTTTTTGGCCACTCTGCCACGTGTACTTTGCGGCGTTTGAATTGGTCCTACCAGTTCAATTTTATCACCACGCACGTCTGCAAAGAAATTCATGGGCGCCATCGGGTTGTGGGCCAGGAAGGGCGCATCGTAGGTGCGTTCGATTACTCTGGCAGCTTTGCCAAACGCCTGGTTCGGATCACCATCTTTTCGGACCGGCTTATCCTGAGGCTTCTGGTTCAATTCCGCCAGGATCTTTTCGTGATCTTCTGTATTTTCAAGGGCTGAGTCTTCTTCCCATTCGATATTTAGGGCATCTTTAGCCTTTTTACATTCACAAAAGGAATTTCCCACTACAGCGACCTGGTCGTCAAATTGCACCACATGCTTTATTCCCGGCATCGCCTTTGCTTTTGAATCATCGACCGATTTGAGCTTCAGGCCGAAGGCGGGGCGATGGGTGATCATGGCGATGAGCATGCCCTCTCGTTTAAAATCCATTCCATAAAGCGGCTTCCCGGTGATAATCTCCTTGTTATCTACATTCTTGATGGGCTGGCCGATAATCTTAAAGTCTTTAGGATCTTTGAGGTCTACTTCCTCTGGCACGGATAATTCCAGTCCGGCAGCTACGATTTCTCCATAGCCCATTGACTTTCCGGAAGCTTTGTGTAGCACCTTACCGTTGTCCGTCGTACATTCCGAAGGATCGACTTCCCAGCTTTTGGCGGCTGCATCGAGCAGCATTTTCCGGGCGCTGGCGCCAGCCATGCGCAGGCTCTCCCAGCCCTGTCGGATCGACTGGCTACCTCCAGCTACTTGGCGGCGATAATTATCGGTATCGAGTGGCGCTTGTTCTACGATGACGTCTTTCCAGGCGATATCCAATTCTTCGGCTACGATCATGGGCATGGACGTTTTTACTCCTTGTCCGATCTCCGGATTGGGCGCCATGATGGTCACGATGCCATTTTCGGCAATTTTGAGGAAAGCGTTGACATCGAACCATTCTTCAGGGATGGCGGCAGCTTCGGTGGCAGGGCTGGTGCAAGAGGCCAGCCAGTTGAAACCGATCATTACACCACCGCCTGCGGCGACGGATACTTTGATGAATGATCTTCGGTCGAATTTTATGGTGGTTTTCATGGTATTTATTTTTTCTTTTTTCTTGATAAAAAAGAAACAAAAAATCAAGGCTGTATTCAAATTTTAACGCTTTTTGAAATACTACCAGTCTAAAAGGAATAAACTCACCCTTTGGGTTCAAACAGTATTCCTTTTTTTACGACTGCTACTATTCCAAAAAGCTAATTTGAATAAGGCCGATTTGAGTTCTGATTATCATGAAATTTATTTTGAAATATATATAAGTATTAGAATGTTATTTTAAGCTATCTTAAGTTCTTAGTATTACTTACCTGCAGCGGTATGGATGGCTTTTCGGATGCGGACGTAGGCGCCGCAGCGGCAGATGTTGCCGGCCATGGCATTGTCGATATCGGCATCGGTAGGTTTGGGTTTCTTCTTGAGGAGGGCGACGGCGGAGATGATCTGGCCGGCCTGACAGTAGCCGCATTGGGAGACATCTTCTTCATGCCAGGCTTCCTGGACGGGGTGGTCGCCTTTTTCAGATAAGCCTTCGATAGTAGTGATGGCTTTGTCTTTGACCATTTCGACAGTGGTCATGCAGGAGCGGACCGCCTGGTCGACGATGAGCACGTTGCAGGAGCCGCACAGGCCGATCCCGCAGCCGTATTTGGTGCCTACTAAATCGAGGGAATCGCGGAGTACCCAGAGTAGAGGAGTATCGGGGGTCACCTCTACCTGTTGAGATTTTCCATTGATGTTGAGTGTAAAAGAGGCCATATGTTTAGCATGTTATTAGCCATGAAGGACTAACGCCTTCATGGCGGATTTTAGAAAAGGGAAATATTGTATAGAGGAATTCTTATTTAAAAGAATTTGCCCTACTACACATTAAGATTGAAAAATACGATCATTTTTTGGGGAATGCAAATTAATGGGGGAAATAGTGGGGGGAGAGGTGTAACCGGTTGGGTGAAGGATGGGGGGGGTATTGGAAAACTGACTGAAAAATGGTAATTTCAATCAAAAGTTCCTTGAAATCTTGATGATTTATGTCCAATTTTTTCGTTATTTTTAGTCTAAATTTTAGGAAAAAACACTCCAAAGATGTCGCTTTTTAAGAGATTTATACAAGTTTCTGCCATTTACTTGACTGATAATCAGGTGTTTATAATCATTGAAGGGTAGGAGTGATCCCGAAAGGAATGCTGTTGCATCCTTCGGGACAAGTTATGTGCTGCCGAGAGGCACTGCTTTAAGGCTAGGCTCTAAGGCTTACGCCTTGTTGAGTTGTTTAAGTGTTGAATTGTTGAAGGGATTGGTTAAGATTGTTAATCTAACGTGAGGTTCGCCTTCAATAAAATAGGAAAACCTTTCCCGCGCCCTAAATCCCTGAAAGCCTGCCTACTGAAGGTAGGGGAAATCAGCCCGCACCTAAAAATTATAGCGTTGGCCCTCCCTACCTTTAGGGTAGGCAGGCCTTTAGGAACAAAAGGCGAGCGTTGGCAAGAGAAATAATTTTTAAAACATTGATTGTCATATGCAAACGCCCGAACCTCACGTTGTTTAAGTGTTGAATTGTTGAGGGTGGTGTAATTGGTTTTAATCATCAATGTGCCAGAGCTCTTTTCCCACGCTCAAGTTTTGCAAAACTGTTGAGCGTTAGGGATTTCGGAATCACTGATTGTCCCGCTGTTGGAATGGTTAGTTTCAGGAGGTTGCTTTGCCTTGATGTTAGCCGGGGGGGGATTGTCCCACCATTGAAATGGTGGGTTGATAATTTGCTTTCCCATTCCTCCTCTTTTCCTTCTTTCCTAATTTCCCCATTTTCTGATCTCCTATTCCCCTCCTTTCTTCAATATAGAAATCCAAATAACCAAAGAGGAATGATATTTTTGAAACCGACAACAATATCGTCTTTTACTAGTACGATATCCTTTTCTGAGGGGCGCTGTTTGTTTCTTCCCCCGATCTCAAATTTATTACCATCGGATGTTATAAAGTCAAACTGTTTTCCAGGAAAATGGAGAATGTAGCCTGCATTTTTTAGCTGATTTAGAAAAAAGGTTTCTCTTAAACGATACCTGATTGATCAACCTGGTTTGAAATGAGATCAATTTATCCATAAAAATGGTTTGAGTTGAGATCAAAAATAGTTAATTTTTGAGTTAAAGCCAAACCGGTTTTAAAAAAGTGTGAAGTGGTATTTTCTACTAATATCTACCTTTTTTGTAAAGCTCTGAAAATCAAAGGCCTTCGCGTATTCTAGTAGTGACGTAGTCACGAGAATTTTATTTGGATTGTCCCACCATTGAAATGGCAGGGTTGATAATTAAAGTAAAGGACTTCACACTGCTTCGCCTTTACTATATAGTTTACTTTTTTGGCCAAGCCCTAGCTGGTGATAGCCTTCATACTTCCTATTTCCTCCTTTTCCTCAACTTATTCCCTCCCCAACGGTTAATGCTACAAAACAACTACATATGACCATCGTCAAAGACTATTTCGAAGCGACTAAGTTTGTCGATAAAGAGTATACTAACGAAGAGATTCCAATGGAAGGCAGTTTGCCGGAAGAGTTAAATGGTACGCTTTTCCGCAATGGCGCCGGTAGGTTGGTGCATCAAGGGGTGACTTATGATCATCCGTTTGATGGTGACGGGATGATCAGCAAGTTTAGGTTTGAGCATGGGAAAGTATTTTATAGCAATCGCTATGTCAGAACCGAAGAGTTTGTGGAAGAAGA
The DNA here is from genome assembly GCA_964534315.1 of uncultured Saprospiraceae bacterium. Taxonomy (GTDB): domain Bacteria; phylum Bacteroidota; class Bacteroidia; order Chitinophagales; family Saprospiraceae; genus CAZHOV01. The sequence goes on from CAZHOV010000105.1 coordinate 6,867, forward strand.
GCAGGCCGGAAAAATGTTGTATCGGAGTTTCGGGACTAATCTGCCGGGAGGTATCTGGAAGAACTTTTTCAAAATGCAATTTAAAAATGCGGCCAATACCAATGTTATTTTGCATGGCGGAAAACTGATGGCGTTGTGGGAAGGGGGGCTGCCGCATACGCTGGATCCGGAGACGCTGGAAACGAAAGGGCGCGATACGCTCAATGGGGTGCTGGAGAATAACTTTTCCCGGATAGATCATATGATTGCTCCGGAACTGCCGTTCTCTGCTCACCCTAAAATAGATGCTAAAACAGATAAATTATATAATTTCGGAACGGCTCCGGGTACTAAGCAACGGTTGGTATTATACGTTGTAGAACCAGATGGCACTGCGCGTATCGACCGGGCTATTCCTATGGATGGGCTATCCTTCACCCATGATTTTGTGCTGACGCCTAAAGGGAATCGGGTATTCTTTTTGACGCCGGTAAAGTTTGATGTTTGGAAAGCCTTTGCTGGCCTTACCACACCGGTTGCTTCCATTAAGGTGCAACAACAAAAGCCAGTGACGATCATGGTAGCTACGGAGGAAGGGGAGGAGTATTATGAAACGGATTTTGGGTTTGTCTTTCATTTTGCCGGTGGGTATGAAGTGGGGGAGGATAAGATCGTAGTGGATGCCTTAGTCATGCCTGACTTTCCGGATGCGGAGGGTACCCGGCAGTTTATGTTGGGAGAAACGAGCGATATATTGCAGGCACAGCTGCTGCGTTACACCATCAACCGGACTACGAAAGAAGTCACCAAAAAGTTACTGACGCCTTATCCGGCAGAGTTTCCCAATACCCATCCGGAAGCCGATCAGTATCGCTATATCTGGGGCATTGGCGCTCATCCCCAGGCCGATCATCATCTATTATCAGGGATTATTAAAGTGGATTTGGAAAAAGAAGAAACCTTGCACCATGATCTGCATCCCGATCTGCCCAGTGAGCCTATTTTTGTACCCAAAGAAGGAGGTGCTGAGGATGAAGGATGGTTGTTGCTCTTGGTATATCGGCATGAAGTCGATCAGGTAGAACTGGTGGTCATGGATGCACAACGGCTGGAAGAAGTGGCTAAGGGGAAGCTGCCACATAATATTTCACTGGGGTTTCATGGATGTTGGGTAGGACTTGACGATTAAAGTCAGCACTGTTTAACTATGGCGTACTTACACCTTTCATCACTTTAAAAACATAAACAATCTCATACCAGGTACTTTTCTGGAAGCTGTCGACATCACTTAGACCAATCACCCGGAAGAAGAAATAGACATATTTTCCGGCATAGAGGTCAGAAGAATAGAGGATGGTTTGATCTTTATAGTTAGCCATAGGTTTACTTGTACCATCGTTTTTAAAATAAACAGTTTGGCTGTTTTTTCTAAATGCTTTACCCCTGGGCTGATAGGAATCTCTAAACTGGGGATCTTCGAGAATACGTGAGCCGCCACTATCTGTACCAAATATTACAGAAGGATATTTGGCTGGTTTTAACAACTTACAATCATCTTTGATCGGCTCTGCAGTTAATGAATAAGTCAGTGGCGTTTCTTTCAGGTTGCGGGCGTTGATCATAGAAACGATCTCTTCAAACCTCCAACTCAAGCGGTAAGCCGCTTTACAGTTCCCTTTATATTCCACGCTGAATTCCAACATGCCGCCTCTGGGGGAGGCCTCATACTTCTCCGGCTCCCGGTACCCGTCAGCCGATTTATTGACGATGTCCACCAGCTTGAGGTGGTAATCCTGGGCAAACACCGAAAGAGAAAGAAAGGAAAATAGAACAATGGAAAAAGTTTTGGTCGTCAATGACATATGATTGATTAAGTAATATTTATTGATTAAATCACTAATAATACGTAATCCATAACGTTGAAGTTCGAAAGTCAGCATTTGAGTTGACTACTTATTATATGTTTATCATATTGAAATTGTTGGTTTTAGAAGTGGTTTTTCCCATGACAATACGCTTTTTGGTGGTTGCTTTCGTCCAAAGCATATTGGACCTGATGAGAGGTTCAGTAATATTGAGGTTGGGATACAAATATATTCTGCATAACCTCCAAACTTATCAACGGTAGTGGCAAAGACTTCATCTCCCTTTTGAAAACGGGTTATCTCTTTACCGGTTTCTTCTATTACGCCGGCAAATTCCAGTCCGAAGATATTGCGCCTTGGCTTGGTGATCCCAAGTGCCAAGCGTGCAGGAATCCAGAAGGAAGGGGGCATATCAAACGCCCTTACCCGAATGTCGGCAACGGTGACGGTGATTGCTTTGATTTTTATCAAAACTTCATGGTCTTAAGGAGTAGGCTTGGGCACTTCCTGAACTTTGAGTACCTCCGGCGGCCCATATTTGGTGCAGATGATAGCTTTCATACGCGATGGTTTTTGATGTAGCCATAAGATGTTGGAATATGGTTAGCGTTGGGAATTTATTTTATGAAAGGGTTGGGAAAATCTATGAATGGGGTTGGGACGAGGCAAAATAAAGTGGACCTGTCCCTATCTCCTTTCTACCCCTAACAAAAATCATTTACAATCACTCCCATTTGTCCTAACTTGTAAAGTGAAATTAAGATAACGAGAAGCGGATAACTAATGATGAGAAGGTATTAAGTCATTCAGACTACATTCATTCATCATTCTTTTTCCGAACTCCAATTTTCCTAACTTCCAAAATTCCCGAGACATGATCACTTTCGGACCCATACCATCCAGACGACTAGGCCAAAGCCTTGGTATCAACCATATTCCGCCTAAAGTTTGTTCCTACAATTGCGTCTATTGCCAGGTGGGGGCTACTACCCTCTGTACTTTAGATCGAAGACCGTTCTATACCGTCGACGAGATCGTACAGGCAGTAGAACAAAAGGTAGCAGCCTTACGGGCCGATAATATGCCCGTCGATTACCTGTCTTTTGTGCCGGATGGTGAACCTACGCTGGATATCAATCTTGGTGAAGCGATCAAAGCCTTGAAACCGCTCGGTATCAAGATTGCCGTATTTAGTAATTCTTCTCTGCTATGGATGCCCGATGTGCGTGAAGAACTAGCCCTGGCAGATCTCGTCTCTCTGAAATTTGATGCGGTAGAGGAATACCCCTGGCACAAGATCAACCGCTGTCATGGACGACTATCACGGGAAGGCGTTCTTAAAGGGGGACTCTTATTCGCGCAACGATTTGAAGGCGTATTGATCACCGAAACCATGCTGGTGGAAGGTATAAATGATAGTGTAGGCCAATTGACAGCTACGGCTGAATATCTGCAACAACTCCATCCCGACACTGCCTATATCGCTATCCCTACCCGTCCGCCAGTAGAGACCTGGGCGCAAGCTCCGGGCGAACAAAGCATCAACCGGGCCTATCAGATCTTTTCGGATCACCTGGATAGTGTGGAATGCTTGCTAGGCTTTCCCGATGACTCTTACTCGGTCAGCGAAGATGTTGTCCAAAATATCCTGGACATCACCTGCGTTCACCCCATGCGCGAAAGCGAGGTTTATGCATTATTGAAAAAAGCCGGTAAGGATCAGTCCGTCTTGATTGATCTGGTAGATGCCGGAAAACTGGCCTACGTAAACCATAACGGCCAACAATTTTTCATCCGAAAGTTGGAGGAAGTGAGTAGTGAATTTTAGGCGTGAAAGAAAACTTTTTCTCACAATTATAAGTCTTCACGTAATGCAGTAGTGACGTAGCTATATTTTTTGTTGAATTGCTTAAGTAGTGACGTAGTCACGAAAATTTCATTCAATTTTCATTCCTGTTAATTCCTCCGTTCATTTCCTGTTCATTCTCTGGTTAATTGCCTGGTTAAATTCCAATCTTCCTACTTTTCCTTCTTTCCAAATTTCCTATTCTCCAACCTTCCAATCTCCCTACTTTTCCTTCTTTCCACTAAACGAATAAATATTCCCTCCATAATCGCTAATAAAGATCTGCCCATCGGCAATGGCTACCGTGCTGAAAATAGGAGCGCCCAACTCGGTTTCCCATTCTGTTTTACCGGTTTGGGCATCTAATACGCAGAAATAACCATCGAGTCCGCCTACATAGACCTTACCACCCGAAATAACAGGGGAAGCAGCGATCATCTTGACACGAGCCTCTGCATAGGGACCGCTAACGGTCAGTGATGGTCTAGGGTTGAAGTGCCAGATTTCTTCAAAGGTATTGCGGTCAAAGGCGCGAAGACCGGCATCGACGGTGCCCACTATGAGCAGTTTGTCGGTAAGGGCAGGGGCAGAAGAGGAGTTGAGGTTGTAGGGTGTTTCTTTGCTATAAAGAATTTCACCAGTTCGGGGGGCTATTTTGAAAATGCTGTTTTTGGAAGTAGTGTAAAAATGACCCTCGGCATAAACGGGAGGGGCATTTCGAAAACGTAAGCCATCCCGGTCATTGCTCCATAAAGACTCACCGGTTTCAGCATCAAAGGCATACAAGTGGCACCAGTTGGAGGAAGCTACAATTACGCCTTCTCCATAAGCTGGAGTTGCCGGTCCACCCATATTCTGAGGCCATTGATCGCTCTGCCAAAGCAATTGGCCATCAGCTACCCGTAGAGCACTGAAATATTTAGCATCGCCGGTGTATGCAATGCCGTTATGGATAGTTACTCCACCAACATAGGTAGGGCGGATATCCATCTGAAGATCATACTCCCATACTAGTTTTCCGGTTTCGGCATCGAAGGCATAAACCTGACCGGTGAGGTCGGTAGCGACAACTATGCCGTCATCATAAGCAAGCGTATGTTTGACCGGACTGCGGGTAGGTGAATGCCAGAGAGATGCTCCTGTTTGACAGTCAAAGGCATAGACGAAGTTATTGCGGGAATCTCCCTCATCAATGGAAGTAATAAATACTTTCCCATCGGCAACAACAGGCGAGCAATGATAAATATTGGAGCCGGTGTAGGCGATCCAGTTGAGCTTTAACGGAGCGGAAAAATTTTGACTTACCTGAGGAGCATGTTGAGCATTCATCAAAAAATTAGGCCATTTTTCTTGGGTGGAAGTCGGAATAAAATCAAAAACTTGAAAATAACGCTCTTCCTCAACCAGGGTACCGTCGCTGAATTCTCCTGTTACCTTTAGATGAAGCGAATCTTTCTCTTTCCATTCCGGAGGGTAAGGAACACCTACCAACCAAGACCAATCGCTTACTTGTTTTAAAGGAGAAGGCTCCATTCCCTCTATTTGAATGGAGACGGATTTAGTGGGTGCAGTAGTATTAAATGCATTTACTAATACCGGAAAGCTGTTCTTTGCACTTAGTTGAGTAAATGGGGCAGGAGCAGCAATGGTTAGTTGGTGATCCACAAAGGATTCAATGAGTTCTGTAGAAAACGAGCCGTCTTCCCGAACGGTGAAGTCCCGAAAGGCAGCAATACTGTGATCGATCCCGCCTTTGTTGGGGGGCGATGTGCAAATGCTGATCACCTCCGAATCTTCGTAGTTCCGGTAGTAATGATTGTGCCAATGTCCGTATACCCAGGCTTTCAGGTTGTAATCTTCCAGATCAATGACCTCTTTTTCATTGAGTCGGTAGACAAACCCTTCTTTTGTTCGAAGTAAATCGTGATTGAATACCACTTTTGGCCTATTTTTAGGTACCTGAGCAAGATCATTTTTCAACCAGCGATACACATCTTCCTGGGTGTATTGAGGTTTATAATCGCCCCCTGGCATAGGCGTCACAATGAAATGCACATTACCCACATCAAAGGAGTAATAAACCGGGCCGAAAAGGGACTCATAGAGTTGTTCGCCATAATCGTCGACTACCAGGTCATGGTTGCCAATGGCATAATAGATGGGGAGTCCCATGGTTTTACTGTTGACCAATTCAGCGTGCATGCGAAGTCCGTCTTCATAACAAATATCGCCGGTATGTATCAAAAAGGCTGATCCCTGGTTAGCGGCATACTCCTTAAGCATTTTTACCCATAAGGAACTGTCAGCAGTCTCGGTGTCAGAAATGTGGATAAAGGAGAAGGTCTCATCCGTAGCATAGGGAACAAGTGCAAAATTATATCGGTAATCTTCTCCCTTATTAGGCTGATAAAACTGAATACACCGATAACCGCTCGGAGTAGTGATAAAGATAAATTTATCCCGTTTACAGGTAGGCAGGAAAAAGAAGCCATGCTCATCTGTTTTAACCACATCCAAGCCATTGGAGACAGATACGTTTGGGAGGCCGATCTCACTGGCATCAAATTGACCGTTTTGGTTTTGATCGATGAAAACGGTTCCAGTATATTGCCCAAGAATGGCGGTAGAATAAAATAAAAGAAAAAATACGTTGACTATTCTCTTTCGCTGCGCTGCAGCTTCCTGTTTTATCTGCTATTTCTTCCTGTAGCTCACGCTACAGGCTATGATCTTTCGCCGCAAAAGCGGCTTTCTTGTTGTCCGGTCTTCCTGTCCTCCCGTCCCTTCATGAGAACCATCAACCCTGACACTGACATCTATCATTGAGAACCCTCATTGAAAATCACATATTTAGGGTGGATCCGGGGATTGGAGAAGTCTGAAATAGTCGGAAAAGAAAACGTCCCCGCCGCAAAAATCCGTGCTATCATGAATGACAAGAATGAAAGCCCGCTTTCTACCACGGCCAGGGCCACCAAAAGAACACTCCTGAAAGAACACATCATTGAGATTGTGAGTGATTCGGGAGAAGGCGCCCAAAAGGCCGGCCAAAGTTTTGGCGCCATATCTGCCAAAATGGGCAATGGGGTCTGGACGGTAGAGATCATTCCTGCCGATATCCAACCGCCTCCACGCACCAAGGAAAGTGCTTCGGGGATTCGCATTCGGTTTGGTTCCCATCAAATCACCAATGCGGGGGATGAAGCCGACCTGCTAGTTGCATTCAATGAGATTGTACCGTATACTAGAATTGATCAACAAGCATACCGGAAAGGTACTATTATGCTAATTGAAAATAAATGGGCTACCGATGAGTCGGAAGCGATCCGTACCAGTTATGCTGAAGCGATTCAGGATTTTAAAAGCCGTGGTTTTCAAATTTATGAAATTCCGATGGAAGAAGAATGCCTGAAAGTAGTCGCTGATGCCCGGAAAGGAAAAAATATGTGGGTACTGGGTATGCTTTGCCATGTTTATAATCGCAGCCTCGAGAAAGCCAGGGAACAAATCAAATATATTTTCCGCAATAAAAAGCAGGAGGTTATTGATAAAAACCTCGTGTTGTTAACAAACGGATATAGGTGGGCTGCAGATCACCTCGATCTATGCTTTGATGTTCCGGCTGAAGAAACCAAACAGGAACGGGTAGTGATGAATGGCAACGAAGCGTTGAGTTTTGGCATCCAGGCAGCTGGTATTGAAGTCTGCTCCATGTATCCGATTACTCCGGCAACCTCTACTACCCACCATTTGGCAGAATGCATTGAAGATGCAGGCGGTATTATTCACCAGGCGGAAGATGAAATTGCGGCTGTCGGTTTTGCAATTGGAGCTTCTTATGCCGGAAAGACAGCAGTTACCATCACTTCTGGTCCGGGATTAGCCTTAAAAACTGAATTTCTGGGCCTCGCAGCAATGGCCGAAGTGCCCCTGGTTTTGATCGACGTACAGCGGGGCGGCCCATCAACCGGGCTACCGACAAAAGTTGAACAAAGCGACCTGCTGGCGGCGCTCTATGGTCAGCCCGGAGATGTGCCCAAGATCATCATGGCACCGGCAACCATTGAAGAATGTTTCCACTTCGTCATTCTCGCCCGGAAAATTGCGGAAGCTTTTCGCATACCCGTCATGATACTTTCTGACGCCAACCTGGCCACGGGCGTGCAGCCGTTTACACGCCCCCAATTGCAAAAAGAATGGCTTTCCCTTCCTGTTGACCAAACGGCTTGGGAAGAAGGAATCCGACCCTATGAATGGAATGAACAAACAGGACTGAGCAAGCGCCCCATACCTGGACAGAAAGGAGGGGAATACACCTTAACTGGGTTGACGCACAGTATGGAAGGTAAAGTCTCCTATGATCCTGAGATCAATCAACGCTCAGCAGCTATGCGCAGCCGCAAACTAGCGGCATTTGGACGCACGCTTAAAACGCCTAAAGTAAAAGGCGATGAAAAAGGCGATCTGCTGATCGTCGGCTGGGGTTCTACTATGGGAGCGATCGAAGAAGCAGTTCAAAAAGCCAGGGAGAAAGGACTAAAGGTGTCATCATTGCACTTGCGTTTTCTGAGTCCTTTCGAACCCGGCCTCAAAGCAATTTTTAGCGGCTTCAAAAAAGTGATGACGGTGGAGATCAATTACAGCGATGCACCCGACGATCCGTTAATTACTCCTGAAAATCGAAGATATGCCCAACTTGCCTGGATTTTACGCGCACGTACGCTAGTAGATATCGATTGTTTTTCAAATGTACACGGTCGACCGCTTCGACCTAAAGATATTCTGGAGAAAATTGAAAAAGAGTTAACCGATAAAAATCTAAAGTGATGTTTGGAATAAAACAGGATTTTGTTTGTGAACTACCCAAAACCTACCATTCATTAAGCGATTATGAAAAGGGGGTAGCGCGTTGGTGCCCGGGTTGTGGCGACCATGCTGTATTATCGGCTGTTCAACGCCTATGTAAAGACGAACAATTGCCTCCTGAAGAAACGGTGTTTGTCTCAGGTATTGGTTGCTCCAGTCGATTCCCGCATTATATGAATACCTATGGATTTCACGGCCTGCACGGCAGGGCCTTCCCGGTAGCTTGCGGGGTGAAATTTCGCCGGCCAGACTTGAATGTTTTTGTTGTTACAGGTGACGGAGACTGCTGTTCTATCGGTGCAGGTGCCTGGCTCCATGCCATCCGATACAATATGAATATGACGGTGTTGATGTTCGATAACCACATCTATGGGATGACGAAAAAGCAAACATCGCCAACTTCTCATATAGGTACGGTGACCAATACCCATCCTCACGGATCGGTTCTGCCACCTGTCAATCCGGTACAAACCTGTCTGAGTATGGCTAATACCTCTTTTGTGGCGCAAACGGCCGACTGGGTGCCTAAGCACCTGTTCGCTACGATCAAAGCAGCCTTTCATCATCCGGGTTTTGCTTTCGTCAAAATTATCATGCGTTGTGCCAAATTTATGGGTCCCTTATCGAAATCGATGACAGCTGATCGTGAACATCTGGTCGTATTGACCCACGAAAATGGTATTCAAATGGATGAAGCAACCGCCCGTATTTTCTCTCACTATCAGGAACACGATCCGTCTGATATCCACCAGGCCCGAGCGCTTTCTGAAGATGAAGAAAATTCCTACATCGGCCTGTTTTATCAAAACCTGAACGCGATTCGCTACGATCAATACGGCGCACACAATATGGGCAAAAGCCCGGAAGAAAAAATGGAAGCGATTAACCGGCATTTGGATAAATATGCGGTGTAGGGCAATGTGCAATGTGCAATGAGGAATGAATAATGAGGAATGAATAATGAATAATGAGCAATGGGCAATGAACAATGAGGAATGAGGAATGAACAATGAGGAATGAATAATGAGCAATGTGCAATGTGCAATGAGGAATGAACAATGAGGAATGAATAATGAGGAATGAATAATGAATAATGAATAATGAATAATGAATAATGAACGCGATCACCAGCTAGGGCTTGGCCAAAAATGAAAACTATATAGTAAAGGCGAAGCAAAGCGTAGTCCTTTACGATAAGTAGCAAAAAAACACTATTTCAATGGTGGGGCAAACCAAATGAAATTTTCGTGACTACGTCACTACTGGACTACGTGAATACCTTTGAATTCCATCAAGAAGTAATAATAGAATGAAAGATCCACAAAAAAATATGTTCGGTACCTTCTTCAATAAGGAAGGATTGGACCTGTTGGAGAACAGGCTGGCAGAGCGGGGAGACGTCCCTTCGGCTTTATTGGGGCCTCCTGTAATGCCGGATGTGGAACTGGCGGCTGAAAAAGAACGACAGGCCTATTGGCGAACGCTGCGGGCATTCTTTAGAAGCGGTAAAGGCGGGGGGATAATGAATGAAAAAGGTGACAGACCTTTTCCTGCTTTGCTGTGGCCTTATTGGCATAAAAAGCTCATTCAGCGGGACTATCCTTGCTGGATTGGTGAAAACCAGGAAGGGGAACAAGAGGGATGGCCCTTGTCTCAACTGCTTATGCATAGCATAGATCAACTCCAGCTGGAAGAAGGTCAACACCAGCTTTTATTGAAACAGGTGCCGAAGCTAATGGAAAATATTCGGCAGAAAACAGAGCTTTCCAATGAAGCCTACAAAGCTTTTCCGTTGATAGAAGAGACGATTGCCGATTTGCAGCAAAAGCAGAAAAACGATAATGTCAGCGCATTATTAAAACAATTAAAAGAATACTTACCAACTGAGGGCTTTCTGGTGCCTTATTCTTTAGATGCTCCGGTACAGTTGTTGGTTATTGGTATTCAGCTGCAAGTTAACAAAGCCAGGCAAGCCCTTCGTGAAGAAATCGAAGAACTCACACAGCAATTGAAAGATTTACTTACCATTGAGCAGAGTAAAGGTATGCATGGCCGATCACCAGAATCGCTGCATAATGGTTTGAAGTTTGCCGATACTATGCTCGATTTTGAAGAACTTTCCAACCTGCTGCCTGCCTCTTCAACATTGCCGGAGGAACGTCTCCAACGGATCGGTCAAATCCTGGCTACACTGGAACAATCGGATGTACGACTATTCGGGGAAGAAGCGATGATTGTCCTTGCAAAAGGCCATCCTGTGGTAGAAACGGTAGACTGGAAACGTAGCTTCCCGAAATGTGCTTTAACCATCAGTCCTGCAGGAGCGCTTTCGGCAACGCTTGCCGATGTGTTTGACAATGCTATGAAGAAAGTCGCTCAACTATTTGCAGCTATACGGATGGCAAAATTAGAGTTGGCAGATGCTTACGCGACAGATCTGCACGCCGACTTTTTCACGCACTTCAACTGGCGAAACTTTAATGAATTAGAATGGAAAGCTTGCGCGCCGGCTGTACTGATTGCTGATGCCGGGCAAATCATAACCGATGAATTTGAAGCGTTTTCAAGCTTACTGGCATCCAATAGACCCGTTAAGTTGCTGCTGGAGAAAAGTGTAGAGCCGATCGATAAAGAAGAGAAGCTATTCTTCCGCCAGGAAATTGGCGCTTTAGCTATTGCCCATCGGAATCCATATGTTTATCAAACGTCTATTTCAAGATCTAAACTATTATTCAACGGACTATTGACTGGAATAAAGGCGGCGGTGCCTGCTATATTCCACTTCTTATCCGGGCGAGCAGGAAAAGGAATGGACCCGCATCGAGCGCACCTGTGGATGAGTGCTGCCATTGAAGGCAGGGAGTTTCCGGGATTTGTGTTTAATAGTGAAAAAGGACCGAAGTGGGGCAACCGTTTTGATATCCAAAATAATCCGGATATTGATAAAGACTGGCCCCTGCATCAATTGACAATGATCCGCGAAGGAGAACAGACAACTGAAGAATTGCCCTTTACGTTTGCTGATTTTGCCGCTCAAGATGACCGGTTTAGTCATTTCTTCCATATCGTATCCCCCCGGTTTTGGACCGATGAGTTGGTTCCGTTGGCAGATTATCTCTTACAACATGGAGCGGAAATGCAAACGAATGTGCCATTTGTGTGGTTGGTCAATAAAAATAACGAATTACAAAAAGCTGCAGTCGCCTTGCCATTGGTATTAATGTGCCAGGAACGACTTGATTTTTGGCATTATCTACAGGAAAATGCCGGTATTCATAATTACCATGCCGAACTCGCCATTGAAACCATCCGAGCAGAACTAAAAGCTGAAGCTGACCAAAAAATTGAACAACAAAAAGCTGAATTTGAGAACACACTGCAGGAGGTAAAACAAAAAGCTGCCCGGGAAGCTATTGAAAAGCTGGCCTCTGTCTTGTTAGAACTCGATGCTGCCTCCTTATTTGAAGGACAAATGGAGGTGCCCGCCACTCCTGCAGAACAGCTCGAACCGGCAGTTACTAAAGAAGCAGGGCCAAAAGAACCACCCGGGGAATTCGTTCCACCAGAACCTGTATCTCAAGCGCCGGAAAAAGAAGTCGTAACAGAAGAATACCCAAAGGATACCGCAGCGCCTCAAGAAGAAGGACAACCGCTTGGAGATGCCTGGATAGATACGCCGCTATGTACGTCTTGTTATGAATGTATCGATCAGAATAATGTGATCTTTCAGTACAATGAAGAAAAACAGGCTTATGTTGCTGATCCCGATGGCGGTCCCTTTGCTGACATCGTATTGGCTGCAGAGAACTGTCCGGTAAGTATTATTCACCCGGGGTCCCCTCATAATCCGGACGAGCCGAATCTGAACGAGTGGATAGAGCGGGCAAAACCGTTTCAGTAGTTAAAAAAAGAAGTATGCTTGATCAAGTTCTCATAGGAGTAGGTATGATCGGAGGGTTAACCCTCCTGCTGGCTGTCATCTTGGTCATCGCTCACCGCTTCCTCCGGGTAGAGGAAGATCCGCGGATCGATATGGTGGAAGAGATGCTTCCGCATGCGAACTGCGGTGCTTGCGGAGTACCCGGATGCCGGGCTTTTGCAGAGAAACTGGTCAAAGAAGGGATAAACCCTGCCAAGTGTACAGTCAGCTCTCCGGAGGGCATTCAGAAGATCGCTCAATTTCTGGGTATTGAAGTGGAAACTGAGGAAAAAAAGGTAGCCAGACTCTTGTGTGCCGGTGGAAAAAAGGAAGCACATCATTTGGCCGAATATGCAGGAACCATGCGCACTTGTCGGGGTGAAGCGGTGGTGACCGGAGGTGCCAAATCATGCACCTGGGGATGTCTGGGGCTGGGCGATTGTGAAAGAGCCTGTGACTTCGATGCTATTTTTATGAATGAGGATGGACTTCCTACGGTCATTCCCGACAAATGTACCGCTTGCGGGGACTGTGTAGAGATTTGTCCCAAAGATCTTTTTGAGCTGATGCCGGTTAGTCAAAAATTGATCGTCCAATGTAAATCTCAGTTGGAAGGAGAACTGGCAGAGTCCCGTTGTTCGGTAGCTTGTACCGCCTGCGGCCGATGCGTTGCCGATGCGGCCCCCGGGCTGATCGAAATTCAAGATCAGCTGGCTGTGATCAACTACGACAAGAATGAACTGGCAAATCCCGGAGCAACCCTGCGCTGCCCCACCAATGCTATCGTGTGGGTGGAAAATCAGCAGTTTGAGAAAAAACCTACGCTTTGGCTGCCACTGGGCCGCGTAGAAAAGTTCTCCCCGTAAAGGGGCTTTTTGGAAAATAGGAAAGTTGGAAAGAAGGAAAGTTGGAAAATAGGAAAGAAGGAAAGTTGGAAAGAAGGAAAGTTGGAAAGTTGGAAAATGGGAAAAGTAGGAAAGTTGGAAAATAGGAAAAGTAGGAAAGTTGGAAAATAGGAAAAATGGGAAAATGGGAAAGTTGGAAAATAGGAAAGTAGGAAAGTAGGAAAGTAGGAAAGAAGGAAAGTTGGAAAATAGGAAAGAAGGAAAGAAGGAAAATAGGAAAGTTGGAAAATAGGAAAGTTGGAAAATAGGAAAGTTGGAAAGAAGGAAAGTTGGAAAATGGGAAAATGGGAAAATAGGAAAGAAGGAAAGAAGGAAAGAAGGAAAGTTGGAAAATAGGATGGATAGGGGGAATAGGAAACCAGGAATTTAAATTAACGTGAGGTTCGGCGTAGCCGACCAAAAAAAGTTTAAAATTAGTTAATCCAA
>CAZHOV010000106.1:0-20568 GCA_964534315.1 uncultured Saprospiraceae bacterium
CACGCCGATGGAAGTAGCGCGCTGACTTATCGCCTTAGCCGCAAAAGTACGCACTACGGGCGGTATCATTTTCCAGGCAGCTTGCCATTGCTGCTGCTGGTACAAGCGTTTAAATCCGGCGTACCCGGCAAACAACTCATCGCCGCCCAAGCCCGACAACACCACCGTCAAGCCATTGGCTCTGGCCGCTTTGGAAACCACATAGGTATTAATGCCATCGCCAGAGGGGTGATCCTGTGCGGCAACTGCTTCCGGTACCTGCGCCAGCACATCGTCGGTTTGCAATAAGACTTCCGTATGATGGGTCTTGAAATGCCTGGCGACCATCGCTGCGTAGCGCCCATCCTCGAAACGCGCATCATCGAACGCCACGGTAAATGTCTGAACAGGTTGCATGCTTCCCGCCGACATGATGCCGACAATCAGCGACGAATCAATGCCCCCCGATAAAAAAGCGCCCAGCGGTACATCACTGACCAGCCGACGCTGCACCGCCGCTTCCAGCAGCGAGCGGACTTTTCGTTCGGGATTGTTATCTTCTGGTACTATCGCTTCGCCCTGCCAGGCGTGCCAGTAGCGCTGCTGCTCAACTTGGCCATTTTGCCACAACAAATAGGTACCCGGCTCTAATAAACGGATACCCGCCACTAAGGTCTCCGGCGGTGGCACCGACTGATACCGCAAGTAGCTCGACAAAGCATGGACATTCAACTGCGGCTTTACCAATCCCGATGCCAATATGGAGCGCACTTCGGAAGCAAATAAAAAAGCCCCTTCATTAGTTTTGGCGTAATACAAAGGCTTGATACCCAGCCGATCCCGCGCAATGAGGACGCTCCCCACCTGCCGGTCGTAGAGCGCGAAGGCAAACATCCCATTGAACCGCTCGATACAAGCCGCGCCCCAGGTATCGTAGGCATAGAGCATCACCTCGGTATCGGTGGACGAGCGGAAGGTATAGCCGCGCTGCTCCAACTCCGCGCGCAGCGCCCGGAAGTTGTACAACTCCCCATTGTAGATGATGACATACCGCCCATCGGCACTGTACATGGGCTGATGCCCTTGTGCCGATAAATCCAGGATACTCAACCGCTGGTGCCCCAGCGCTACCCGCTCATCGGCAAAGACACCGCTGTCATCCGGACCGCGATGCGCCAGCGCTGGCAGCATGTGGCTAATGCCTTCCTTACCTGCTGCTATATGTAAACCAATGATGCCGGTGATGCCGCACATGGGGAGTTATGGAGTATTTTTTGTTTTGAGAATTTGAATGATTCTTCCGGCTGCTCGCCCATCCCCATACGGATTCACCGCCGCTGCCATTTGATTATACACTGCTTGGTTTTCTATCAATTCCGACAGATGCGCGACGATATTATCTTTATCACTGCCCACCAGTTTCACCGTACCGGCTTCTACGGCTTCGGGGCGTTCGGTATTATCGCGGGTCACTAACACCGGCACGCCAAAACTGGGCGCTTCCTCCTGTATGCCGCCGCTATCGGTCAGTACGATCCGCGCGTGTTTCATCAGAAAGATAAACGGCAAGTAATCCATGGGACCGGTCAATAAGATGTTTTGGTAGCTCGCCAGTCGTTCGTTCACCGGTTGCCAGACATTGGGATTCAAATGTACCGGATAAATAATGTACCAATCGGGGTGCGCGTTGGTAATTTCCGCTAAGGCTGCACAAAGATTGTCAATGCCCTCCCCAAAATTCTCCCGGCGGTGCCCGGTCACTAATATGTATTTGGTATCTATCAGCGTTTCCAAGCTCAAAGGCAAATGATCCGCAATGTAAGCGGCTATCTGCTGTTTCACCGCAGTGTCCTGGTCGAATAGGTCATTCGCATAATACAGTGCATCAATCACCGTATTGCCAGTGATATAAATATTGGAAGCACACACATTTTCCGCCAGTAAATTGGCTTTTGCGCGCTCCGTCGGGCAAAAATGATACGTCGCTACGCGTCCGGTCATTTGTCGATTGATCTCCTCGGGAAAAGGAGAATACATATTATTCGTCCGCAATCCGGCTTCCACATGCCCCACTGGAATTTGTAAATAATACGCCGCCAAGGCTGCGAATATAGAAGACGTGGTATCGCCATGTACCAACACTATGTCGGGCTTTTCCTGTATTAATACTTCTTTCAATCCCAACAATACCCGCGCCGATATGTCAAAGAGATCCTGCCCTTTTTTCATAATAGCTAAATCATACTGGGGCACGATATCGAATACCTGCAAAATCTGATCCAGCATTTCCCGGTGCTGACCGGTGACGCAAACGACAGAAGTAATCTCATCCGGGTGCTTTTCCAGTTCCTTAACCACCGGTGCCATTTTGATTGCTTCGGGGCGGGTGCCAAATACGGTGAGTACTTTTTTCACGTTGTTGCCTATGATTTTATTAGAGGCTATGCCTCCAGGATTTGTGTAAATTCTTCGCGGTAAGCGTCATTGGTAAAATGCGCCATTGCTAATTGCCGCATACGCTCACGCTCTTCTTCCTTTCGTTGAGTAAAAGGATAATCGAGTAACCCATCTACGTCCCGCACGACCACGCCACAATCGTGTTCTGCCGAAAAGTCACTATAATCACCGATGCCCGGCGAGATCAACACCTCCAATCCGCAAGCCAGGTACTCGGCAAACTTGGTTGGAGCCGCTACTTTATTAGTCAGGCTTGGTCGTCGCAGTAATAAACCATAATCGGAAATAGACAAATATTGCACGACCTCTTCGGAAGCAACGTAGCGAATATTGACTTGATGCGGGAATGTTCGGGCACAGTTCATCTGCTCCGCTGCCACATCGGATAGTAAAATAAGCTGGTAACGTTCACTTCGTGCCAAAAGCTTGGTAAATAATTCATCAATCAAATCAAAACCCTGCCAGGGTGAAAACGAACCTGCATAAATGAAAATAATATCTGTGTCCTGATAGCCTAATGTACGTCGTAGTTCCTGACGCTCCGCCGATGCGATAGTGTGATCTAAGTAAAACTGACTCAGGGTACAAGGGATCACCACTTGCTGTTTGGCGGTGACATTTAGTTGATCTTTCCAATAATCCGCCATTTTATGCGATACCGTTCGGACCAGTTCTGATTCTCGAATAGCTTGTTGCTCTAGTTCCCGCACCTTTGCCAATGCAACGCTTTTATTAATACCGAACTCTTCCCGCTCAGCGTAGGTAGCGCCTTCTGCATCGTAAACAATCGTACGCACCAAACCCAATCGCCTTAAATAACGCGCCAGCGCTGCCGCATAAACATTTTTCGCCATTACCTTTGGCTGACCATACACGAGCCATACCGGCAACAAAATCAGGATATTGAGTGGATATAATGACAACCGGGGAAAATGCGGTAATACCACTGTATGCGGATAAAGCGCTTTGATGCGGGCGCGATTCGCCCAAAAATGCCGCAGGGAGATAAATGCAATCAGTCGAATGCGGACGTTATGCGCCTGCTGTAGGTAAGCCAACTTATCTATCACATAGCTGCGAATGATGGCGGTGGATTGATTGCCGAAGTGGAGGTAGACTAATAATCTGCTTTTCTCTTTATCAAGCATAAAACATTTTGAAATACTCATCTTTAACGGCATCCCATGTATATCTTTCAGAATACAATTTTATGCTTCTCGCCCTTTGGTTTTTAACCCAAACATCATCTACTCGATTTTTAATATATTCTAGAAGAGCGTTTTCTTTTCCCATATCAACTAAAGTTTCTTTCCCCGTCAATACCCACTCATATAATTCTCTTTGATGAGCAATAACGGGCAAGCCTGATGCCATCGCCTCCAATAGTACAATTCCAAAACCTTCATTTATAGAAGATAAAACAAATATGTCTGCTAAAGCGTATATTTCTTTTATCCTTCTGTGAGGTACTTCTGTATGTACAAACCTCTCACTTAATAGCTGATTTCCAAGATCAAGTAAATCATCTTCAAAACAAGCTCCACATAGGACAAGAGTCCAATTGTCATCTAATTTGGCTATTTCCTTGATTAAATATTCAGTATTCTTACTCTTCCGACTTAATATCCCAACACTAAGAACAACTTTTTCTGTTGAGATATTATATTTTTTTCTTAGAAGAATTTTTTCATCAGGACTAAACGCTACTTTCCAATTAGCTAAAAAATGTGGCACTAAATGTATCTTTCTCGCGTCAAAAACATCTGCTGCACTGACTGCCTTTAAATAATTCTCGTAATTTACTTCATGAATGATATCCGCGGTATTGATATAATTTTCAGGATCACGGGAAACACCATGAGTATATAGTATTTTGGGAGTTCCCGGCAAAAATCTTTTGCTCAAGGAAATTACTTTTGCGACATCCGGCTCAATGATAATTATTTTAAAAAATCTTCTTCTAAATAATACTGTTATCAAAACAAACTTAACTGCAAAAAATACCGATTCCCAGTATAGATTATTACCCCGGTACTTCTTCAACTTTGTTACTATTTTACTTTTCCTACCAGGCGTATTAAGGAGTTTCTCATTCTTTTTTTTATACCCTATTCTCTTGTAAAGGACAAAATCAAGATCAGAAATGTTTTCCTTTACCAAGGAATCAAACAAAGCTCTGGTATGAATTTCGTAACCCCTTTGAACATCATCTAACCCAGCGCATAAAATTGCAATTCTTTTATTTCTTTTCTGATTAGATTTCGTCATATATTTTTTCAAGTATTTTAGCTTTTTCTTCTAAATTATGCTTTAGGCTAATTTGCTCTATAGCTTTTTCACCCTTGCTTCTTATAGATCCTTCATCGTTTAGAATATTCTCTATTATTTCGAACAACCCTTTTTCTATGATCTTTGAAAGATAGTTTCTATGTTCAACCGAATTAAAGTATGCTTTTCCGGTATCACGTTTTGGGACTTCAATAATCCATCCCCATTGATTATTATTTATCTCGGGAAAAGAACGAACATCTGTAGTTATCACCGGACATCCAGCAGCTTGAGCTTCTAAAACAACATAACCATACGTTTCATCATAAGAAGGCAATAATACAATATGAGAGTTTTTAAATAATTTAATTACTTCTTCGTTAGGAAGAAAAGGATAATGGAAAATACTCAAAGGGTGTTTTGATATGATACTAATTGCTCCACTCAATTCCTCTTGGGTACTCCGGCTTGCATAGTCTCCATATTCAAGCGATGAAACTATGTTCAACTGAATTGGAGCTCCCTTTGATAAAAGATTATCAAAAACCTTTAGAATTTCATATCCCCCTTTTCTAAAGAAATCTCTACCCACAAAAGAAAAGGATACTTTATCTTCTGTTAAATACTTCTCAGAATAGTCTTGAGTAATCAAATGTTGGCCAGGGTGCAATACCAACATTTTTTCTTTAATTAAATCGGCGTACTCTGGAAATTCATTGAGTTTTAATATTTGATTATTGAAGGCAGACTCAGAGAACGCAATAACTTTTTTGCATGGATTCCCAGCTAATAATTTTATCCCTTTCATCTCTGCCTTTTTGCCTATTTTGCCCCACCTCGGTAAAGTGTCTTCAAAAGTTACGATCCAAGGCTTTTTTGAAAAGGAAAGAGTATTAAAAAAGTGTAGATGGCTACATTTATTGAGTTCTAAATCGAAAAAAGAAAAATTGAAGCCAGGATTTGTTTTTCTAGCTAATTTATAATAAAACCGATTAGGTATCTTGAAAAAGTCATGGACTTTCTTAAATTCATATTTTTCAAAAGGCAAATTGATAAAATTCCTTTTTTGATTATAACCTGTAGAATTGGTTCCAATAATTTTCTTCATCAGCTATTATTTAGCAAAGAGTCTGTGATGGCGATGTATGAATAATTACTAACTATTTTTTGCCAAATATCCTTTTAAATCTTGAAGCTTTTCAAATAGAATGTCTACCTTATTGCTCATAACACGTTCGTTGCTTAAAAAATATGCATCATTTTTGATGATTGTGTTCAGGTTTCTAATAAACATCCCTTTGCTTAACATATTTTGTTTTGAAACAAATGCATAGGTTGCAATATTAGTAAAGGCTTGAACTCCAAGTTTTTTTTGAAGAATTTTATACGCTTCTTGCTTAGAAAATAATCTAGGTAAAATTACTGGATTATACTCCATTTCTAATGACTTGGACCAATCTTGCCATTTGAATGCATTTATTTGAGAATGCAATTTCACCGCTGCCCAGGGTATCCTGAAAGCATCAGCGGTTATGGCCCCATGAAGAGCCTCCGTTATCAATCTTTCGCTGTCTAAAATAGCGTTCAAAACAGTTTCAACATCATCTTTAGGATTTATGAAATTCAAACCTAATTCTGAACAAATGTATTGCCAATCATATAAATGTACACTTCCATAATGAGGCATAAAAGATACCTTGTATTTCTTCACAGGTAATTCATCGATCATCCCACGCAATAAATACGCCCCGTCTAACACTGCCAAGCTAACATCAATATTTAATATTTCCGATGTAAGAGGTCCTCTAACACAAAAAATTTTGTACGAATCATCAATTTTGGGTTTTTTACCATATGTTCGTTCTTGACCTGCAGCATACCCAGAACTGAACACAACTTTTGTTTGGATAGAACCGCCTTTAAACATACCTAAAATAGAGCCTATACCCAAAAAAATCGAATTTTTTTCTTTGCCAAAAGGATTATTCAAATAATGATTAAAGATATATGGATTGAGTTCATCACCGTAATTATCCCTTGCGTATTTAAGTTCCATTGTTTATTGTAATTTATTAATAAAAAAAACAAAGCGAAAAAAGGAAAAAGCAATATGGATCAAATCTATTTTCCGACGAAAACGAAGAAAGACAACAAACTCATACAACCATTTATAGGCTCGGAATAAATAAGGAGGCTGCCGTGCTTTTGTTTCATCTATCCCAATCAGATAATCTGGATGGAGGTGCTCCGCCAACTGGATGTAGCCGCCTGTTTTTGCGTGGTGTTTGTATTTAGTGCTAATTACCAGGATTCTCAACTCATTGTTTTTTTAATGCGATGAAAAGCTGCATTGATTCGTTGGGTTGTAGCAAACCCCAACAGATTATATAGTAGTACGTAAGAACCGGAGGTTCCATTTGTGGATCGGATTTTAGGCTTGGCTTTGAATAATTCAGCGTATTTCTCCAATGCCAATGGAGCGTTTAAACGATAAATCCGCCGTATTTCCTGAAAAATGGATTGGTTGACATGGTCTAGGTACGATTGCTCAAATTGCTTCGCCAAGAAGTAATCCCTGATCTCGCAAAGATGCGCCAACCGCCGAAGGTTATTACCCAACACATCCACCTGGCTGATGGAACCCGATGCGCGCTCTCG
Source organism: uncultured Saprospiraceae bacterium (assembly GCA_964534315.1). Lineage (GTDB taxonomy): Bacteria > Bacteroidota > Bacteroidia > Chitinophagales > Saprospiraceae > CAZHOV01. The sequence continues at coordinate 7,363 of CAZHOV010000106.1, forward strand.
GACAATCGTTAACGGCTCTTGGTCAAACAACACCTGAGCGCCCGCTCGCAACAAGCGAAACATCAAATCGTATTCCTGACTGCTTTTCAAATCTTCCCGCCAGCCATTTATGGCCAATAAAGCATCTCTGCGAAACAAATTGGCACTGGTAATCCCCAGACTTACCTGAGGTAGTGCTAACCATTTATCCGGTTCATTCGGACGGAATAATTGACGATGCCCGTTCTGATATTGTCGGTAGTAGGTACCTGCTACCAGCGCGGTATCCTTAGCTTTTTTCAATAGCTCAAGCTGATGTATAATTTTTTCAGGTTCTAAAAGATCATCCGCATCCAGAAATTGAATCCACTCCCCGGTTGCTGTTCGCAGCCCAGCATTTCGTGCCGCCGAAGCGCCTGGTTTTGCCTCTTTTAGCAGCGTAATTGGAAAATCAACATACTTTTTCTTATAAGATTCAATTGTTTGATACGTATCATCCGTAGAATTATTATCAACGCAGATGACTTCGAGATGGGGATAGGTTTGGGTGCGGACCGAGTCGAGGCAGGCTTCGATATATTCGGACACGTTGTAACAGGGAACGATAATGCTAACAAGCAAGGTAGTACTATTTGGCAGAATCAATTTTCAATATTTGATTGGCCAACCCTTTGTAATTCTCAACTGCCATAAAATGGGAACGCCAATACGCTTTTACCTTTTGTCGCTGCTTACGCGTAGCGTAGCTGGATGTTTTAAAACCATTAATAAAATCAGCAATAACCTTATTTTCAAACTCTATGGGAACCAATAAGCCAGTTTTGCCATTAATTACAATTTCTGGAATTCCGCCTGCATTGGTCCCAATCATCGGTATGCCAAAACTCGCTGCCTCCTGAAGCGCTAAAGGTACGCCCCCCTCCGTTGAGCTTAGGTGTATAAATAAATCAACAGATTGATTTTTGTAAAATTCTAATATCTCCTGATTACCTACTCTGCCTTTGAAATGAAATTTTATATTGGTTGGTAAGGATGCCGCCATATCCAGCAGTTTTTTTCTTTCTTCGCCATCACCGAAGTGTATCCATTCTATGTCACAATCGACCTCTTTTAGAATAGTTATAATCCGATCAACGCGCTTTAAAGGCACTAAATTGGAGCAGGAAACGATCCTTACACAAGTTTTATCTTCATCATAAGGGTTTTCACCGTGGTCGTATGTGCCTTGGTAGTTCAATACAATTTTATCAGCATACCAGGGATATTTTGCCAACAGGTAATTATAAGCTTCTTGCGTTTGTACAGAAATAAGTGATGCCTGTCGGAAAATATATCTTTGAAATGGAATATAATTGTTCTCTCTCCGTTCTTCAAATAAATCCCATCCACGTAGTCTGATAAATAGATTCTTTATATGATTTTTCCTTTTTAACAGGGCTAAGCAAAACGCTTCTTCTTCACCCCAAAAAGGATAATAATATACTTCGTTTCTAGTGCCAATTAAATCTAGTTTTTTTAAATCAAGCAAAATAACTTCGCTCCTATCTATATTTTTTAAAAGTCTACGCAGAGTAGGAAAAAATTCCTTTATTGATAAACTAAGCTTTTTTTTATTGAACTCCTCCCATAGAACTTCTATTATTAAATTTAAATAAGCCAGAAATAAATAAAATTTTCTATTTAAAGGAACAACACTTACAAAAGTTTGGTTTGGGATATTTTTAATCTTGATATCAGTATAACTTGAATCATCTAAAAAATTAATTGGATAAATGTATATTTGGTCAAAAAACTGGTTAATTATATTTAATTCATTCGACAAAAACAAGTCTTTTGTTAAGTCCTTTTTGGAAATGATAAATAAGCTTTTCAAGGTTTTTGTTTTAATGATCAGGCTTTGTTCAGTAACCAGTTTTTCAAATAAACGCTATGCCTTTTATCAGCAGATTGGATTCGCTCAGTAAATATTTGCTCATTGTTGTCTGATAACTTAAATGTATAGCTAGATGAATTTAAATAATTGGTGATATGACCATAAGTACTTACTCTTCGTAGCATTGAACCAAATCGATCTGTTGTCACTTGAACTTGCAGAATATTACTGCCAGCGTATGCAGCATCAAAAACAAAAGTAGTCCCTATATTTATAACCAGATTAGCGTATTTAAGTAGCAGATACTTGTGATGTAGCTCTTGTTCATTAATCAAGTGCGTTGCATCACCATTGTCATCAAGATACCCAATCTTACAATTAGGGACTTGGGTCAAATAATCTTTGTCACTAACGGGAGCTAAAGGATATGGGCGAATATAGAGTATATACCCTAAGCTATTTAAAATTTCACTTAAATACTTAATAAATAGAATTTCGCCATTGTCCTGAAGTCGATGACGAGGCATACATAGAGGATAAACAACAGTCTTATTATTTTTCACATAGAACACATCTTCCTTTAATGCTTCAGGAAGTCGCTCTATAAGTTCATTTTCGGATTTACATTGTCGTTGATCTATATAAAAAAACTTAGTTGGCTTGATAAAACTTACTTTACTAAGATTTTGATACGTTTTTACTTCTTCCTTCAGATCTTTATTCCATACCAGGCATTTGTCAGGAGTAACTAAAAAAGGACGCTTTACAGGATGATCCCAACTTTCTACAATTAAAAATACCTTTTTTAGTAAAGGAGTGAGGTGAAATGGATAGTAAACTGGAGTAAAAGCTAATAAAAAATCTAACTCTTCATCAAAAAAAGTTTTGAAAATTTTCAGCTTGTAGAACACTGAAATTAGTTTTTGATACCACTTATTAATATTTTCATTGTTGAAGTGAAAAAACTTAAGCCTTTTATTCAACTTCATTTGCTTATTTGTCAGCTCTCTTGACTGTTGTCTTGTGTATTCAGGAGAAAAAGAAGGAGACACAAAAACTATTTTAAAAAATCTAGTAATCCACCCGCCAATGATGTTCTGCTTACTGGATATTTTGGAAAAGCAGATAATGGTAATTTGATCGCTATCAAAAATACTTTCGCAGTAGGGAAAAAGCTTTGTGTTAGTATAATACAAAATAGAATAGCCTTTTTCAAGATACTTCTTAACAATAGGTTTTGATGAGCTAACTGCAAAAACCGTTTCTGCCCAGATTCCTATCTTACCACTCATTGTGCTGTTTACCACTTTTTTCATTTACCTTCTGCCTCCATAAGGAATGAAGCTCAAGTGCTCTTTCCCAATCATCCAGAGTATCCAAGTTTACATGAGTACTTTCCTCTGATACAATAAAATCAATTAAATTACCATACAAAGAGTTCAACTCAACGATTACTTGCACTTTCGTGATATAAATGGCGCCATCCCGAATATATGCTGAAGGAAGTTCTTGCCGACGAGGTATGATCTGTTTTTCTCCAGTAGCTATTTTTAAAAAACCGCGTTCATTAGGCTCAAAAGTCCAATGTGGATTATATTCAGCGGGTACGGGTAGCACAGAAACAAGCGAATCGGCGCCACTCTGCTTAAATCCTTCAATTGCTTGGTCAATAAATCCCACTGGACGAAAAGGGGTGGTTGGCTGCAACAGGCACACCGCATCGTATTGCTGTCCTCTTTGTTCAAGCCACTTTAGGGCATGTTGGATAACAGGTAATGTGGGGGTATCATCCTGAGCCAACTCCATCGGTCGGATAAATGGAACGTCTGCACCTAATTGTTTGGCGACTGTGGCTATTGATTGCGAATCAGTGGATACAATGATTCGTTCTAACATCTCCGATTGTAAAGCGGCCTCAATGGTATATTGGATTAAGGGTTTTCCGCCTAGTAATTTAATATTCTTTCCCGGAATACCTTTGGAGCCTCCCCTTGCCGGAATAATTCCTAAAACTTTCAATACGTAATCGTTTTGTGAAACCGAATGGGTAATTCTGCTAACAAGTCGGCAATTTTTTTCCCGGCATCCCCGCCACCATATACATCTGATCGCGGCGGCTTGCCATTGCCGAGCCAGTATTCAATACTTTCCCGAATCTTATGCCGGTCATAATCCACATCCAGTACATTCGCTCCTCTATCCCGACGATGTTGCCGTGTGCCAACATTCACAACAGGCACCGGTAAATATGCGCATTCCCGAATACCGACGCTGGAGTTGCCAATCAATCCTTTGGAGTTATACAATAACTTCAAAAAATCCATTGGCTCCATATTTTTAAAAAAATGGGTATAGTTGAGATCAAACCGCTCCCGAAATGAGCGGATACCCGTAGAAGTGCCATCCGCACCGGCATCTACATTGGGCCAAAACCAAAAGACTGGTATAGATAAATCTTTCACAGCGTGTAATGTTTCTTCCACGTGCTTACGCGATGCAAGGTATTCTGTCGTTACAGGGTGCTGCATCACAACCAGATAACCATTTTTGTAATCAGGTTTCGCTCCAACACCACCATATTTTTCATATACATCGAAGTCTAATTCAGGATTTTTCAAAATTTCCGCAGCTAAATCTATCGAGGGGCATCCTGTATTAAATACGAAGTCGGATTCCTCACCCATTCGGATAACCCTTTTTCGTGCACTTTCGGAAGCGACAAAATGATAATCAGCCAATTTTGTAATCGCGTGCCGAACCTTTTCATCAATATTCCCCGTCACTTCACCTCCTTGAATATGCGCCAGCGGGATATTCATATAAGATGCTGAGATGGCGGTCGCCATCGTTTCAAATCGGTCAGCAATAGTTACAACAATATCGGGTTGGATATTATCAAATACCGTGGATAATTCCATAATACCGATACCAGTAGTTTTTGCTGCTGCAGTCAGATTTTCACCCTCCAGTACATTGAATACCTTTGCGGTAATAGCAAAACCATCTTGTTCTATGTAATTGATAGCGGATCCATAGCGTCCCAACAGAGCCGAAGCAGCTACTACCAACTGGAGCTCCAACTCAGGATGTTGTTGAATGGCTTGCAAGGCCGTTTTGATACGGCTATAGCTTGGGCGAGCTGTTATAACTACGCAAATCTTCCTTTTCTTCATACAATGTCTTCGGCTTGTAAAAACGCCCAGGCATCCATGTCCCTACTAAGCTTCTTTCCTATCACCATGCGAAAATTGGATGCATCTATACCAAAACCCTTAGGTTTTTTTGCCTCCAAATCCTCTAAGCGAAGCAGGTGTCCTTTTTTCAAGTTCTTGTTAACTGCTAAGGATTTTTCAAAAATGGCTTTCAACGGTTGAAACCGCTCATTGTCTTCTTTATTAATACTGGCAGATAATGCTTTTTCCAATTGACGAACGCCTCTTACTAATTGCTTAGTTTGTTCAATTGTCAAAGAAGCGGGAGCGTCGGGTCCAAACATTCTTTTATCGAATACTACATGAAACTCTAAAATAGCGGCTCCCATCGTCGCGGCAGCCAATCCTGCAAAAACATCGCCAGAATGATCGGAAAAGCCTACTGGCAAATTATACCTTTTTTTTAATTCAGGAATTACATTCAAGCCCCATTGCTCAGGTTGAGTCGGGTAGGCAGTCGTACATTGCAAAACCGATAGTTGATTGCCAAAAGGACGAAGAAAATCAATTGTAGCATCCAGTTCCGAAAAAGAACTCATTCCTGATGATAATAAGATGTCCTTACCGGTGCGGGCTATTTTTTCCAGCATCAGAAAATTACTTACTTCGCCCGAGCCAATCTTATATTTTTGTACGCCCAATTGCTCCAGTACATCTACTGCCGCATTGCTAAAAGGCGAAGAAATAAATTCCAGTCTTTTTTCTTCACAGTGCTGCTTCAATCCAGCCCATTGATCGGGCGTAAATCCCATCCGCTTCCAATAATCATACCGGGTATCATCTTCGTAACTGAATTTAACACGAAAAGGCTCATGCACACTACTCTCCGCATGCGCAATATGGGTTTGGAATTTGATAGCATTCACTCCGGTCGCTGCCAAAGCATCAATATAGCTATGCGCTATGCCAAGACTACCTTCGTGTGCTTGACCGATTTCGGCTATTACCAATATATTATGCAACACGGTAATTTATATTTTTATGTATCGCACCTTTGATTATTCTAACTTCTTCGTAGTCGTTTAACCCTAAATAAATGCAAAAACTTAGTGAAATATCTAACATAAATATTTGACCAAGAGTATATTTCATATATCCGCTTAACCAGGAAGTACTTTGTATTCAAATCTAATTGTTTACTCCGCAATAGCATCTTAAAGGTTCCTAAACGAGATTTTACCCAAGAATCACTTTGAAAGTTATTGGAAGCGCCTCCTGCATGCCTTCTATATACTCCCATGTATTCAGGCATAACATATGCTTTTCCAGCAGTTAATACTAAGGCACATAATGTGTAGTCTCCGTTTGGTAAATCCATAACCCCGGATTTGTAAAGTCGCATTTGCTGTAAGGACAGTGCCTTATAGCAGATACTCAATGTGCTTGTTCTGATATTATACTTTTTCTTCTCAACATACTCCTTCAAAGAAAAAGTGCTTGGCCCTTCGTAAAAACTTTCTTTCAGGATTTTTTCATTTTCCCACAATATCTTTACCCAATGAAAACAGATTGAAAATTCCGGATTCGCCTCCAGAAAATCTACCTGTTTTTGCAGTTTAAGTGGGTCGATCCAGTAGTCATCGCCTTCACAGAGGGCGATATATTTACCATTGGCAGAGAAAAGATTATTTACAAAATTGAACCGCCCGGTCGGCTTTCCATTTATGGCGATGTTATTAGCTCGGCTATGAAGAAAAAGCCTGATCTTATCAGGATATTTTTTGGCGTATTCGATGCAGATTTCTCGTGTCCCGTCGTTGGATTCATCTTCGCCCAATAAAATCTCAAACGGGAAATCGGTTTGCTGCATCAATATTCCATCCAGGCACTCCCGGATAAATGAAGCATGCTGATAGGTTTGCACACAGACAGATACCATCGGTCCCCCCCCCACGCTATGAGGGTAATGTACTACCGGAACTTTCTGATACTTCGCTTTGAATGCTTCAAAGTTCATTAGTAATCCAAATATTTTTGCAAGTCCGTTCCGGCTAAGTCGGTGCATATATGAGCAACAATCTCATCAGCCAGCCTTCCTCGCCACTTATCATCTCGCTGATTTTTTCGAAACACACCATATGCATCATTTACCGTAATGGCTTTGCTATTTTTAATGAAGATATCGGTTTGTTCATTGTAACGCAATCCACAAAACTCAAACAATTGCTGCACTGTCTTTGGGGTATCTTCGAGGAGGCTTCTGTAAGGAAGCAAGAAAAACTGACTAGGATAATTTTGTTTAAAACGCTCAAACATTGATGCTACTTCTTTCCATTTTTCATATCCGTTGAACTCTTCCGGCTTCTTCAAGTTTTTTTTAGGTGCAAATTGCCACTCTTCTTCGATTTTCCATCCCTTATCGGCACGAAACTCTTTGGGCGCATTAAGCCAGGAATGTATAACACTTAAAGGGTTTCTGATCAAACCGATCACTCGGAGGTCGCTATCTTTTTCCAGCATATTAAACAGCAGATGATGATATCGCACTTCTTTATAAACAATTGCTTTAGGGTTTGTCTTTTTAAAAGAAGGCACAATACCTTTATCTTTTGCTTCAATCTGGTCGGTAAAATCATCCACTACATTTGCTATTTCATTGAAAAAAGCTACAATATCCTGCCGACCGGACATGGGTATCAAGTAATCCTTAAATCTGTAAGAAAACAAAGGCTGATATTTGTACACCACTTCAGGATGGGAATCAAAGATAGCACCTAACCAGGTAGAGCCAGAACGAGGAACACTATGTAAAGCTATTCTTTTCAAATCAATTCAAAATCGTTTAAAAAATATCTAATTTGCTCCGGGGAGTTAAACATCATCACATCAATAATCGAAAGAGAAGGTACAAATGTATTGCCATACTGCTCGTAAGTAACATCGCCGGTTTTTATAAATGAAAGCTCAATACCGTGTCTTGAAAATAATTCTTTTGAATACAATGAGCTACCACCAATTGGGTTGATATAATGCGTTGCATTTTCTTGTTTGCAAATATCTAATATTCTTTCCTGCCCCTTTAATAATTTATTATCATACTTATTCAAACTTGAATCAAAAACAATATCTATTTTAAGATATCCTGAAATTTCTTTAATGCTTTCTTTAGCTAATTCACTAAGGCTATCAAAGCCTTCATCCATAATACAGGCTACTATTTCATAAACACTTTTGTAGAATGGTGCCTTTTTGTAGGCTAATTCAATCTTCTTTAAAAACTTTTTTCGCCATCTGTGATCATCCTTAACCCTGACTTCATTTATCAATGCATTTTGACTAGCTTTATGAAGTGGAATAGAAAACATGTTAGCTTCACCATTTATTAAAATGTTATTTCTGTTTACCCACCCTCTGGCTATGTAATTTACATCATCATAAAAAACAAACTTATCGACAGCATTTACCAACTGAAAATATCCGATATACGGGAAAATATATGGCTGCATGACTGCCAGCTTTTTCATGTCTGATACTTTTGGGTTCGAATCATTATTCTCGCCACATAATCCTGCTCTTCCTTACTCAGGGTGTGATAAAGCGGCAGACACAGTACGCGACTTGCGATATCGCGGGTAACCGGTACCGATGCGCTCTTCACATAGTTGAGCGAATCAAGGGAAGGATAGAAATATCGGCGCGGCATTATTCTGCTTTGCTCCAGGGCTTTTTGCATGCGGGTTAGTGCTGCTTCATCCCGGAATAGCACCGGATAATAGGCATAATTGTATGTGCACTGTTCGGTAATGAGCGGTTTTGCGAGCGCCATGTCCTTGAGCAGGGTATCGTAATACAAGCTTTGCTCCTTACGCTTGTTTAATATCTCGGTGATATATTGCAAATTGACCAGCCCCATTGCCGCGTGGAATTCCGAGTTTTTACCGTTGATGCCCACTCCGTCAAATTTTTCCGGTCCATCATGTCCAAAGTTGCGCAGCAGCGCCATATGGCGCAATAACTCCGGATCTTTGGTAATTACCGCCCCGCCTTCAATAGTGTGGAATAATTTGGTCGCGTGAAAACTGGTGGTGCTGATATCACCTTGCATAAAAAGCGATTCGCCTTTATACGTCACGCCAAAGGCATGCGCTGCGTCGTAGATCACTTTGAGTCCATGGGCATCGGCAATGGTTTGGATGGCTTCCACGTCACAGGGATTGCCATATACGTGGGTAGCCAAAATAGCGGAGGTACGAGTCGTAATGGCATCTTTAATCTTACTCGGGTCAATATTCAGCGTCTTGGCGTCAATATCCACAAAAACCGGCTCGCATCCTTCCCAAACGATGCTACTGGTAGTAGCTACGTATGAAAAAGGCGTTGTAATGATCTCGCCTGTCAAGCCCAGCGCCTTGATGGCTATCTGAAGGGCAATGGTGCCATTGCTTACGAACAGCAAGTGATTCAATCCAAGATACTGTTTGAGTTGCAGCTCCAGCTCATTGACCAATGGTCCGTTATTGGTCAGCCAATTGCGCTCCCAGATACCGGATAGGTAGTGGTCGTAGGCTTCTTTTGGTGGCAAGAAAGGTTTAGTAACGGGGATCAAGACTCAAACTTTAAAAATAAAGATTTTACAAATTTATTTTTGTCGCGTAAAATTTTCATTTCATTTTCCAAAAAACTGTAATGTTTCTCTCGAGATATTCTATCTTTCAATTTTTCTGTAATTTGAAATAGGAATTGATTATTCACTCGCCATTGCGCATTTGTTTCCAAATTATAACCAAGCTCTTCCATCATAGATTTAGCAATAGTTTCTACTAACTCGAGGTTTTTTCCAAATAGTACATCTCGAAATTTACCATAGTTGTCTTTTTTAATAGGCTTATTAATGTTTTTCCAGAGAGGGTGTTTTGCTGCATCTTCATTGTCCTTACGGGTTGAAAAGCAGCTTACTTCAGTGTCTAAAAAAAGAAATTTTAACAAATCAGCCATTACCCGACTGGTATCTGCTACTAAATCCTCATACTTTATAAAATGCATATCAATGTTGTAAAAGCGATGTAGTTGTAAACAAGCTTCCTGCTCTCTAGTCCATTTGGAAATAGCTTTGAAAGGGGTATGCAGATGAATGGGGGTTCGCAACCAAGAGGCGACATGATCACGAGGATCGCGATAAAGATAGATAAATTTCACCCCGGGAATATCTTTCAAAATACCTAAGGCATACTTGTGATTGTGGTTGTCTTTAGCAAAATAATTTGCTTTCCCCTCTTTTAGTGCCTTTTCAGCATACGCGGCATGCATGAAATCAATAAAAGATTCCAACCTATAGGTTTTAATCATTTTCTCCGTATCAAAGAAAAAATTCCAATCGTTGAATGGGTGATTAATGTATCTTTCTATATCTGTCAAAAGTTCCACTCTTTTCTGCTCACCCAGAGGAAGGTAGTATTTAAACCTCTTAGAAAAGACATCACAAAAATGAGGCGCAATGGGCGCTGAAACCTGAGAATGGTTTCCTAACAAAATTCTTAGTAAATTGCTACCGGATCTTTCTGAACCTAGAAGGTAAATAGCTTGCATTGAAATTTAATGATGCTTTATCAGTTAAGATTTTTTATGCACATTGCCAATCAAACTTAGGACGGATAAATCCCCGTGATTTACCAGTCCACATCCCCAATTCCCTTTTTTGTGGATTAATGATGAAACTAATCAAATCTATTTGTGAAAAGACTATCTTTTTAGTGTTTACCACTATCAAAAAGTTTAAATAAAATGTTCCTTGATTGAAAAAATGTTCTGGTATTTTTAATTTAATAGTGCGCTCTCCTAGCAATACAATATCATTTTTAGCATGCAAAGTACTAGTTGGAAATAAGAATGTCCCGTCTTCTCCCTTAAATTGAAAGGTGAAATCTATTCGGTCAGCTATTTTCTGATAATAGTTGTACGCTATCAACACCTCTAAAGAGTCATCCATACTCATTGGCTCATCGAAGCTTTTTCCACTTGCTTTTATACCAATAGAATTGATTGTTAATCCGGGGATATGGTGACTTTCGGAGAACTTTCTATAATTACCAAGACCATTATCACCAACCAGATAAGCAGAAATGACCCGGTCCGTATTTCCTTGTTCTGTGATGTTGCCAGTTTTCAGCAATAAGCCCCTTGTACAAAGCGTTTTCACACTACCCATATTATGGCTCACAAACAATACCGTTCTCCCAGACTCTGCCACACTTTCCATTTTCCCCAGACACTTCCGCTGAAACTCCGCATCCCCCACTGCCAGTACTTCATCAATAATCAATATCTCCGGCTCCAGATGCGCCGCCACGGCAAAACCCAGGCGCACTTTCATACCGGAAGAGTAGAATTTCACCGGTGTGTCGATATATTTTTCTACCCCAGCAAAGTCCACGATCTCATCGAATTTGGCGTCTATTTCCCGTTTGGTCATCCCCAGGATGGTGCCGTTCATATATACATTTTCGCGCCCGGTCAGTTCCGGGTGAAAGCCGGTGCCTACTTCCAGCAAGGAAGATACGCGCCCGCGCAATCGAATACTGCCGGTTGTCGGCTCAGTGATCTTACTAAGTATTTTTAGCAAGGTACTCTTACCAGCGCCGTTGTGTCCAATGATACCCAAAACTTCCCCTTCTTTGACTTCAAAATTGATATCACGCAGTGCCCAAAATATTGATTCGTCCTCTTCGTCTTTGAATTTTTTCAACCGGGATATCCGTCGCAGGTTATTGATTGGATATAGTAAGGTATTTTTAAATTGCTCGGCAAACGTATCTGCTTTCTCCCGCACACCAATACGGTAGCGCTTGGATACATTTTCGACCTTTATGACTGTTTTGCTCATTTTCGATTTTTATGCTATATCCGCAAAATGTCGTTCCATGCGTTTAAAATAAAAAGCGCCGAAGATGAAAACCACCAGGGAAACAATTCCACCAATTGCAATCAAATCCCAGGGCATCGGTTTTGTACCCAGGAAAGCAGCGCGCATCCCCTCAATGACGCCAACAACCGGATTTAGGGCATAGATGTACAAATATTTTTCTGGAATGATATTGATGGAATAAACCACCGGCACAGTGTACATGAGGATACGTACCAGGAAAGTCATGGCGTAATTGACATCCCGATATTGTACCGCCATAGCGGATAAAATCATTCCCGTACCTACTGCGGTCATGATCAGGATCAATAGCAGTATCGGAAAAAATAGTGCATTGATACTGGGTACATATTGATAATAGATAAACAATCCGATCATCACTAAGAAGGCAATACCAAAATCCAGCAGTTTAGTAAAAATAGCGGATAGTGGTAATACCAGACGCGGGAAATAAACCTTTGAAAGCATGGCTTTTTGAGCTACAAGCGAATTGGAGGACTCGGTCAATACATTGCTGAAATAATTCCAGGGCACCATAGCGGCGAAGCTAAATAGGATATACGGTACACCGTCTGAATCCAGCTTGGCTAAATTGCCGAAAATGACTGTGAATACCAACGTCTGCACTAAAGGCTGCAAAACCGCCCAACCTACACCCAGTACTGATTGTGCGTATTTGGCTTTAATACCCCGGATCACTAGAAAATATAACAGGTCCTTATAGCGCCATAATTCCTTGACATCTATGGGCTGCCACCCTCGGGAAGGTTTGATGACGGTGGTATATTCTATATTTTCTGTAGTTACTGGTGATTTGACCATATTGTCGATATATTCTTACTTAAGCTTTTGAATTAGGTTGATGGTAGTCAAAACTTAATTCACCCCTCTGCCGATAACAATGGAATTATATGCGGTACATAGTTGAGGGGGGTGCGAGGTATAATTGAATTAGTCTTTAGGATACCCCCAATTATATCTGAAACATAGTTTGATTGTTATTCGCTATTCGCATTTCGCTTTTGGCAATTCGCGGTTCGCGGTTAGGTTTTGGGTCATGGGGTTTGAGTGATAGCTGATAGGTTTTGGGTGATTAGTCTTCGTTTTCTTTCTTTTTTCTTTTTCTACGTTTTAGCTTTTCGCGGTTGGCAGTTCGCTTTTCGCGGCTTGTCCGTCTTCCCGTCTGTTTATCTACCTCGGGCAGAAGGCGGATAAACTGGCGGATTTGCAGTTTGTTACACATTCCCCGGTCGGAGATGTACGAAAACGTTCAGGTTTCGTAA
>CAZHOV010000107.1:0-20494 GCA_964534315.1 uncultured Saprospiraceae bacterium
TCCATATCTCAAAGTTAATTAATGTAGACGTATTTCAGTACAAGACATTCATTACTCATTACTCATTACTCATTATTCATTATTCATTACTCATTATTCATTATTCATTGCGCTTGGATTAGCAATATCTATCGTATGCTAGTTTAAGGTTTTCAGAAATAATTTCTGCCGATCGACCTTCAATGTGATGTCTTTCAAGAAAATGAACTAATTTCCCTTCTTTAAATAATGCAATAGAAGGAGAAGAAGGAGGATAAGGTAGCATATATTCACGCGCCTTGGCCGTTGCTTCTTTGTCAACCCCGGCAAATACAGTAATTTTTCGGTTAGGAGCTTTTTCATTTTCCAGAGATAACTTTACTCCGGGACGAGCCATAGCAGCAGCACAACCGCACACAGAATTTACAACTACCAAAACAGTGCCTGTCTTATCGTTCATAACCTCTTCAACTTGTTCAGGAGTAGTAAGACCTTCAAATCCAAAATCCGTTAGGTCTTTGCTCATTGGGGCTACTAATTCAGCTGGATACATAATTTGTTATTTTGTTTGATGAATAAAACGTCTAATTAGATTAATTCCAATTTACACTAAATTGTTCATTTATTATAAAACAAAAGGTAGAAAATATTTTCCTTCGTTGTCAGGATATTTGATGAAAAAATAACTTCATCCAGGAAAAGATTAATTATTTTTCCACTTTTAGGTAATTACGGGCAATTGGTTGAGAAGAAATGGTATAATTAGAAAAAAATATCCTATTATTTAATAAAATATCCTTATGAAACACATCATCTTATCTTCTTCATTAATCCTTTTCCTGGATCTACTGTTTTCTTGTACAAGTGATACGCTTGAAGAATTCACGGAAGATGACCAGATGGTGGATGACACAACGGAGCAATGTTTGGATACCCTCCGCTATCAGGTTGAGATCAAACCGATCTTTGATCATAAATGTGCAACTTCTGGGTGTCATGGCGATCTTGAGCTTCCGTTATTGAATTCTTATGCAGAATTAGTCCCCTGGTTAGAAAATGACAATTCGATTAAGGAAAGAATCTTTAATACTCCATTCGATCCGATGCCTCCGGCTGGAAGTCTGGAATTAACAACTGAAGAAAAAGAACAACTAAAATGTTGGTTTGATCAAGGCTATCCGGAATAATCCTTTCACTATAAATCAGGACACATGAATCGTTTTATTTTTACACTTTTATTTTTTTCGCTTACAATTCAACTCTTTGGGCAGGAAGAAGTATCACAAACATTTAAAGACCGCCGGGTGATCAATTCCCAATCGGTAGAAAGCCTGGAAAGAAGAAAATTAGATTTCCGCGTTACTCATAGATTTGGAGATATATCCCCAGGCTGGAGCATCGAAGAAAGCTGGCAATCTCTATTCGGTATCGAGAATGCTTCAGATGTATTGATTGGATTAGAATATGGAGTAACAGACGACTTTGATATCGGCTTTTTCCGGACTTCCGGCGCCGGACCGCTAAGAAAATTATTGCATGGTACTGCCAAATACCGGATTTTGCATCAAACTAAAGATGGTAAACTACCGCTCTCCCTTGCGGTTTCCGGTATGGCAACGTATTCTACCATGCGAAAATCAGAAGATCCCGAGGCGTTGAGTTCTTTTCCGAAAGATGCGCACCGCTGGGTGTTTTTTGGACAGGTAATTGCTGCCCGCAAGTTTTCTCCTTATTTTTCTGCCCAGCTTTCTTTCGGGTTTATGCATCGAAATCTGGTTCCTGCTGATGATAATAATCAGCTATTCAATGCGGGGTTGGCTATGCGGGTCCAAATTACAAAGGTGCTGGGAATTGTGCTGGATGGTGCTTTCCCGATTTCTGATTTGCGGAGCACATCCAATGGATTTTATCCTCCCATTGGTATAGGGGTTGAATTTGAAACAGGAGGACATGTCTTTCAAATTAACTTTACCAATGCAAGAGGAATTATGGAAACAGACTATATTCCGTATACGAATAGCAATTGGCAGGACGGAGAATTTCGCCTAGGATTTACTATTTCAAGAATGTTCAATATATAAAAAATGAAATATTTAACGGCTTTATCAATTATTACTTTCACCGTCTTAGCGGGGCATTGGCAAAGCGATTATTACAGGTCTTATTCAGCGACGGATTCAGTGGCTGACATTTTGGAGCTATTGGGAGAGGAACCGCTATATAAGGTAGATACTACTCTCGATGGGGTAAGCGTCGATAAAGGGAGGAATCTGGTGTTGTATGGATTTAAAGGCGGAGAAGGCTCTGCTTTTGGAAGAAAACAGAGCAAGCATTTTGTTTGTACGGCTTGCCATAATGTGGAAAAAGAAGACCCGGATTTGTCTGTTAGCGATCCGGAGGCCAGGTTGGATTATGTTGTGAAAAAGGGAATTCCATTCTTACAGGGAACAACCCTGTACGGGGCGGTCAACCGGTCGAGTTTTTATAATGGCGATTATTATGAAAAATATGGCGAATTGGTAACGCCTACCCGCAATGATCTTCGGGAAGCGATTCAGCTTTGCGCTATTGAGTGTTCGCAGGGACGGAGGTTTTCTCCGGTTGAATTAGAATCGGTATTGGCTTATTTGTGGACGATTGATCTGAAAATGGAAGATTTGTTGCTTGCTAAGCAAGAAGAACAGCTTATTAATAAAGCACTACAAGAAAAAAGTGATACAAAAGAAGCTGTTAAGTTGATCAAATCGAAATACCTTTCTGGTTCGCCGGCGACTTTTCTAAAACCACCTGATGACCGAAAAGATGGGTTCGAAATAAAAGGAGATGCAGCAAAAGGCCAATTAATTTACGAAAATAGTTGCTTACATTGCCACGAAGACGGGCAGTATACTTTTTATCAATTGGATGATACCAAGCTCTCTTTTAAACATTTAGATAGGCATATTCCGAAATATACTCGTTACTCCCTATATCAAGTATCCAGATATGGGACATCCCCGATGAATGGTAAGCGCACTTATATGCCTCAGTACACCAAAGAAAAAATGAGTAACCAACAATTAGAGGATCTTCGGGCATATATTGAAGAAATGGCAGAATAAATATCAGGTGATTCGGTATGAATTTTCTATTTTTGCATATTAGACCTGCAATCAGGTTCGTTTGAGTATGCTTTTTAATAATGTTTTACAGGCAAAACGAGCTACATCTGTTGGTAAGATAGGGATTTGATTGCACCAAATTGAAAAGATCGACCGCATGGAGGATGTAAATATCAATGCAAAAAATAAAGCGAAAATTTCGAAATTAGTACTGGAACTGCGCACTGACGATAGAGATGAACGACCTGTTTACGTGACTGGAAATTTCAATAAATGGGAAATTCAGGATCAGCGATTTAAGCTGCACAAGGTGAGCGCCGGGAAATACTTTATAGAGTTTCCCAAAGATATGGAGCTGCCTGAACCGCTGGAGTATAAGTACATCAAAGAAAATTGGGATGGGGTTGAATTAAATCACTACGGAAATAGCGTACCCAACCGGATTTTAAAAGAAGCTAAAGGCTTTGTCCAGGATTTTGTACCCCGATGGCAGCGTCATTTACGTTATGAAGAAAATTATCTTCCCAAGGTTCAGACGATTGCCGAAGATTTTGAAATTCCCCAGTTGATTAAAACACGCCGTATTTCTGCCCTCTTGCCTTATGATTATTACGAGAATGAAAAACGCTATCCCGTACTTTACCTGCAGGATGGTCAAAACCTATTTGACGAGTATGCACCTTACGGTAATTGGGGATTGGATAAACGGCTAGCCGAAATGGCTCTTACCGGGATGCATGAGATCATTGTCATTGCAATTGATCACGCTAAGGAAGACCGAATTCAGGAGTTCACGCCTTCCTACAAGACCAGATTGGGGGCAGGAGAGGGTAAAAAATATGTTCGCTTCCTTACGGATACCCTTAAACCGCACGTAGATAAGCATTTCAGAACATTACCGGAAAGAGAGCACACCGGAATTGGAGGAAGTTCTATGGGAGGGCTGATCAGTATTTATGCTGGTTTATTATATCCTGAAGAATATGGAAAACTTATGATTTTCTCGCCTTCTCTTTGGGTGGCGCCTAATATTCATTTTCAGACGATGGGGATGGACAATGCTTACAAGACCAAGATCTATTTATACGGAGGGGGACAGGAAAGTACCAATTTGATCCCGAATATCAAGCGTTTTAAACAGGCAGTGGAACGAAACGGGTACAACAATTCAATGATCGATTTTAGATTATCTATAGATCCCCACGGCACGCACAATGAAGACAATTGGGGGGAAGAATTTCCAAAAGCTATTGAATGGCTTTTTTTTGAAACCACACATAAAAAGAGCGAAGAATGACTATTAAAGTAACTCAAACCCATCCAAGTCAAACAGTTGATTGGATCATTCCGGTTTTTAACGGGGATCGGAGAGCGGAAAATTTAAGAGAGATTGCCACATTTTTCAAATACCCTTTCGACATTTTAGAGCGGGATTTTAAAGGGGAAGCAAATGAATGTATATTCTTTTACGGAAAAGATCACGAAAAGATCTTCTTGCTTGGAGTAGGCAAAAACCCGGGTTTCGGAGACCTATTTAAAATATTTAAGGCATTTTCGGTAAAGCACAAAAAGTTATTAAGCAAAGAAGTGCTCATTTCTTTGCTATTCGGGAATGCTCCCAGAGAAGAAAGAGATTGCTTGTCCTGGATCGATGCTGCCGTTAATGGGGTTTGTTTGGGGACTTACAATATTCATCTTTATCAGACAGAGCATACCAATCAACATCATCCCTTGAGTGTTCGGGATGCCGGTATTTTCATAGCTACCGATTGTAATATGACGCTTGCCGAGCAAGCTGCCCAAAAGGGACACCTCAGCGCTGAGACGCAGGCCCGTATAATGGATTTGGTCAATGCCCCTAATAATAAGAAAGCCCCCCGGGAGTTAGGCCAGTGGGCCAAAAATTCCGCCCAGGAACATGCTTATTCCGTTGAGGTTATATCTAAAGAGGAAGCAGAAGAGCTTGGGCTCCACGCATTGATGGCTGTAAATAGAGGGAGTGAATATCCTGCTGTTTTTATACTATTAAAGTATAATGGTAACGGATCAGATACCCCACAATTGGGACTGGTCGGGAAAGGAGTAACCTTTGATACCGGAGGAGTATCCCTGAAGGGGACGACCAATATGCACTATATGAAAAGCGATATGGGCGGAGCGGCAGCGGTACTAGGCACTTTCGAGCTAGTGGCCAAGCTGAAGCTACCCATCCATATGGTTGGAGCTGTTCCGGTAACAGATAACAGCATTGGGACCAAAGCTGTTAAACCCGGAGATGTGATTGGTTCCTACAGCGGGAAGACTATCGAGGTTATCGATACCGATGCGGAGGGCCGCCTGATATTGGCCGACGGGCTTGCCTACATCAAAAAGAAGTATAATCCGTATATATTAATCAACTTGGCGACGCTAACAGGGAGTGTCGTTCGTACGTTAGGATATAGTGCTTCGGGGCTGTTCTCCAATAATGACCAGCTTGCGCAACAACTGTTTGAGGCAGGGCAAAATACCGGAGAGCGGGTTTGGCGGCTTCCAATCTGGGAAGAATACCTGGAAGACATGAAATCAGACATTGCCGATATTCGAAACCTTAGTAGCAAACCTGTAGCCGGCGCAATTACAGCTGCCAAATTCCTGGAGTTTTTTATAGATCATCACCCTAATTGGGCGCATCTCGATATTGCCGGCGTCGCTTTCGGGCAAAATGATCTTTCAAAGCAAAAAAGCGCTACAGGATATGGGATCAGGTTATTGACAGCATTTGCGGAAATGTTATCAACAGCCAGTAGTTAGGAGAGTCTTGGGGGTAACTGATAGGTTTTAGCATTTATGAATTCCACTTCCTATTGCTCTAGATTAACATAAGAATTTTCCTCAAACCTGGGCAGGCATACACAGAGAAAGAGTAGGTCTTCATCTCCCGTATTTTCAATGCTTTGGGGGGTATCCGGAGGAATATGGATGAGGTCTCCTGCTTTTACCGAGGTTTGTTTGCCCTGAATTGCCATGATACCTTTTCCCTGGGTGATGTAATAATACTCTTCCGTTGCGGTTAATTGGTGCAATTGCGTTTTGATACCAGGTTGAACCCTTGCTCTGGCAAAAGAGACAGAAGGGCAATTGGGGTGATTAAGTATTTCCAGAATAAAACATTTTTCACTAGTAAAAAACTCGTTCTGAAGCTTGGGACGATAGCAAACCATAGAATTTTCAAAAATTTTCTTTTATTCCTATAAAATTATCTAAATTTAAACCCTCACAAGGGGTGGGGTAGTCTCTTGAGGATTTACCAATATAAGCGAAAAACTATAAAAAGGGATGAAAGTTATCCATATTAGTGCGGAGTGTTATCCAGCTGCAAAAGCCGGAGGGCTTGGCGATGTTGTTGGCGCATTACCGAAGTATTCAAATAAGGCAGGAGTTGAAACGGCTGTTATTATACCAAAATACCGGACAAAATGGCTGAATAATCAACGGTATGTAGAATTGATACGAGGAGTATTGCCATTACATCACGAGCATATCCCCTACAGGGTAGAGCAGGTAGTCGGAGCAGATTTAGGTTTTCCGCTTTTTGTCATTGACATCCCGGGTAAGTTTGATCGTCCGGGTATTTACATGGATGAAAACGGCAATGGGTATGGAGATGAAGTAGAGCGTAGTATATGCTTTCAGCAAGCTGCTTTGAGGTGGATACAGTGGTTGCCTGAAAAGCCGAAGATCATTCATTGTCATGATCATCACACCGGGTTAGTCCCGTTTCTGATGAAGCATGCCCTTGCCTTTCGCTCGCTTTCAGATATACCCACGGTTTTTACCATTCACAACGGTCAATATCACGGGGCATTTAAATGGGATAAGATGCATCTGCTACCTTTTTTTGATGGCGATGCGGGAGGCTTGATTGAATGGGCGGATTGGATTAACCCCCTGGCAGCAGGCATAAAAAACTGTTGGCGGTTAACGACGGTTTCGCCGGGCTATTTGGAAGAATTGCATCAAAGTGCCAACGGGTTGGAAAAGTTGATCAATGCAGAGTGGATGAAGGCCCATGGTATTTTGAACGGGATAGATACAAAAGTTTGGGATCCATACACGGATCCGTTAATTCCTTTTCACCTAGAAGGGGAAAATATTCACAACTTTAAGTCTGCAAATAAATGGGAATTGACCAAGAAGTTCCGTTTTGACTACAATTTACCCGTTATCACCTTTATTGGGCGGTTAGTGGGAGAGAAGGGAGCTGATTTATTGCCTGGTTTGGTCAGCCGTTTTATCGGAAGTGGCGGACAGGCAGCGATCTTGGTTTTGGGTACGGGCATGAAGTGGGTTGAAGACTCCCTAAGGAGTATGTCTTACAATTACTCCGGCTACTTCGATGCGGCGTTGGAATACAATGAATCGCTGGCGCATTTGCTTTATGCAGGGTCTGACTTTATATTTATGCCATCGCGGGTGGAGCCTTGCGGATTAAATCAGATGTATGCCATGAGATATGGTACCATCCCTATTGTTCGCTCAGTTGGAGGATTAAAAGATACGATCATTGATATCGGAGACCAAGTAGGAAGAGGGATTCGGTTTACTAATTTTTCGGTGGAAGATGCAATGGGCGCATTTTACCGGGCAACTGAATTGTACCAAAGAAGAGATTTATTCGAAGGATTACGATATCATATCATGACGATTGACATGTCATGGGAGCGATCGGCATCGGAGTATATTTCGATTTATAACCAATTAAATGATATAAAATAAGCATCATGGTCATCAAAATGATTTCACTCATCCTGGGAGGGGGAGTCGGTTCCCGTCTTTATCCACTTACGAAAGACCGTTCCAAGCCTGCAGTACCGATAGGAGGTAAATATCGATTAATAGATATCCCTATTTCCAACTGTTTAAATTCTGGTGTTCGTAGGATGTTTGTGCTTACCCAGTTCAATTCTGCCTCCCTAAACCAGCACATAAAAAACACCTACAATTTTGATTTATTCAGTAAGGGCTTTGCAGATATTCTTGCTGCTGAACAAACTCCTTCAAGCGATAAGTGGTTTCAGGGAACTGCTGATGCGGTGCGTCAATCGATGCATCATGTTGGGAATCACGACTATGATTATCTCCTTATTTTATCGGGCGATCAGTTGTATCAGATGAACTTTGAGGAACTAGCCAAGTACCATATCGAAAAGAATGCAGATATTACCATTGCTACTATTCCTGTTTCTGATAAAGATGCTCCAGGATTTGGAATTATGAAAGTAAATAACGGGTATATTGAGAAATTTATCGAAAAGCCCAAAAAAGAAATATTACCCGACTGGGAATCGGATGTTTCGCCTGAGAATAGAGAAAAAGGTAATTTATATTTGGCGTCTATGGGAATTTATATTTTTACCAAGGCTGCCATAAACCGGTTATTCGACGAATATTCGGATGCGATTGATTTTGGTAAAGAGATTATTCCGAATGCCATTCAAAGCAATTATCGCGTGGCTAGTTATGAGTTTGGAGGATACTGGACGGATATCGGGACGATCACCTCTTTTTATGAAGCCAATATTGAATTAACAGATTCAATTCCTCGGTTTAATCTGTTTGATAATGATAATGTTGTATACACGAGACCTCGTATGCTGGCACCTTCAAAGGTATTCGGGACGCAGTTCAATTATTCGGTTGTTGCGGAGGGGGGGATTATCCATGCGGCGAAGATTGAGCGCTCTGTGATTGGTATTCGATCGAGAATTGGCGAAAATACCGAAATAAGTCATTCCATCATTATGGGGAATGATTATTTCCAGACCCTTCAGGAAATTATCGAGACGGAGAAGGATGAAATTCCATTGGGTATAGGCAGAAATTGTGTGATTAGGCAAGCTATTGTTGACAAGGATTGCAGAATTGGCAATAATGTAAAGATTATTGGAGACGATTCACTTGAAGATACGGAAACCGAAAATTATTGTATTCGGGGGGGAATTGTAGTTATGAAGAAGGGGGCAATTGTGCCTGACGGTACCGTTATTGGAAAAGAGTAAATACCAACTATTAATCAGTTAGCCAACAGGAAGTTTGCATATGGAACGACCCACAACTTTTTTATGTCTCTCTTGCGAATTAAAGGGAGTAGAGTTGATCAAGTCTCTTAAACTGGAAGGCAATCTTGTTTATTTAGTCACCTCAGAAGCATTAAGGGATGCGGCATGGCCCCGGGAGGCAATAGATGAGATTTTCTACGTTCAAGAGTCGAAGCATTGTATATGGAATATGGAAGACGTTATCGACGGGCTTGGCCATTTTATGCGTACGCATAGAGTGGATCGCGTTATTGCTATTGATGATTTTGACGTAGAAAAAGGAGCTTTACTGAGGGAAACCTTCAGAATTCCCGGCATGGGTCAGACTACTGTCCGCCATTTTCGAGATAAACTGGCAATGCGTATGAAGGCTTTTGAACAGGGAATATTGGTGCCTCGATTTAGTGCTTTATTTAATGATGATGCCATCAATGAATTTTTAGAAACCACCCCTGCGCCCTGGATTATCAAGCCCAGGGCGGAGGCTGCTGCTGCCGGATTAACTAAGGTAGGGACAAAAGAAGAATGTTGGGAAACTTTACATAACTTAGGAGGTGAGCGCCACCAATTTTTGATTGAACAGTTCAAACCGGGGGATGTATTTCATGTAGATTCCATAACGTATGACGGAAAGACGTTATTCTCCAGGGTTTCCAAATATATGAATACTCCTTTTGAGGTGGCACATGGGGGTGGGATTTTCAGATCGAGAATTGAGAAGTTTGGCTCCAAAGACGAGAAGGCATTACAAAAACTTAACGCTCAGCTACTAAAGGCTTTCGGAATGGTTTCCGGAGTTTCTCATACAGAATTCATCAAAAATCACGAAGACGGGAAATTTTACTTTTTAGAGACCTCCTTCCGCGTAGGGGGAGCGCATTTGTCGGAGATGGTAGAGATGTCTTCAGGTATTAATTTGTGGAGCGAATGGGGGCGGGTAGAGACGGCCGTTGCCAGGAATCAGCCTTACGAATTGCCACCTGTAAGAGATGATTACTCCGGGATTGTCATTTCTTTAACCAAAGATAAAACGCCGGATATATCTTCATTTCAGGACTCGGAGATTGTCTGGCTCTTAAAGAAAGACTATCATATTGGTTTTATTGTAAAAGCAGATAACCAGGAGCGGGTTGAAGAATTACTTGATCAATATGCCGAGCGCATCTACAATGAATTTCACGCCAGCCATCCGGCGAGGAAGACTTTTCATGAATAATGGCATTAATTTCCGGTAAGAGATGCTGTCTCTATACCCAGATATTCAAGTGTTTTAATATCTAACTGTCCAAACGGGATACCTTTATTTCGTTGATAATTGACCAATGCCTTTTTGGTTTGTGGGGTAAAGATGCCTGTGATTTCTCCTTTATAGAGGTTTTTTTCTTTTAATCTTTTTTGAAGCAAGGTAACCAGCGGTTTGGAAGCAAATCCGTTGCAGATCACATCTACCCATACCATTTGCCCTCCTTTTCGGATCTGTTGAGTAATGGTAAAATTTTGGAGTACATAGTATTTGGTTGCGGTGGTATCGGTGACGATATGGATGTCTGTTTTTCTCCCGGCGATGAGTTCGAGATAAACAGTTTTCACATAGGGTGCTGATAAATCAGAACCTACATAAACCGGATAAGTTATTTTTTCGGTTTTTGTGATTTGCGGTTGTACCGCTTGCGCTTGACAGCCTTCGAGTATGGCCTGGGCGGACAGGTCTGTGGGCATACTGCCGAACAGACCGTACAGTAGGCACAGCTTAAAGAGTGCTTGTAATTTCATAGTTGTAGATGTCTAAAAAGTGTTTTTGTTACCCTTTAGGAATTTTGAACGGTTTGGGTGGTGGTAAGCGCAAGTTTTGGATAAAGGTCCAGTTGTTTATAGAGGGACTGTTCTGTTCATTAAAGTTTTGAGAGGGAAAATCAATAATCATGAACATTGATCGCTTCAAAAGAAGTGACCGTTTTATGTTGATCAGAGGGTGCTGTTCCGGGTCTGACCAGTTGTATTGTATTCATATCCGCAGCCTGGGCGGCGTCCAGTTCTGCTTCTACGTCTGATAAAAAAAGTATTTCACCTGCGGGAATAGCTAAAGTTTTTTGAATATTCTGATAGGATTGGACTTCTTTTTTATGGCCAATTTTAGTATCAAAAAAAGCGGACAAGTAAGGGGAGACGTCACCCTCCTCAGAATAGCCAAATAAAAGTTTTTGTGCGTCAACAGAGCCTGAGGAGTAAATACCTAATTGAATGCCCTGCTCCTTCCATTGCTTCCATACCGGGAGTACATCAGGGTAGAGGTGTCCTTGGTATTGGGCGGTTTCGTATCCATGCTTCCAGATATAGCCTTGTAGCGTTTTTAGGGCGGTGTGTTTTCGGTCGGTTTCTATCCAGTGTAGTAGCCTTTTAATAGCTTCTTGATTAGAGATGGCTTGTTGTTGTTCTTCGAGAACCGTATTTTTTACTTCATCAAGAATTTCGATGATCTTTGGTTCATGCATATGGTTTCGGACGAAATCTTCCAGATGTTCCGAAGCGTAGGGGAACAAGATCTTTTTCACAAAATCAATAGAAGTAGTCGTTCCCTCGATATCCATAAGCACAAATCGGATCATTAGGCTAGGTTTAGTTTATTGTACTGTTCATCGATCCCCGATTCGGTATAGTGTGGTACCCAGCCAGATTGGTCAATAAATACCCGAATAGCTTTGACGAAGCATTTAGGGCCGAAGTCGAACCAGTGTTTGGTATTGGCTGGTACCGAGATAAGGTCCCCTTGTTGGCAAGTGACGCAAAATACCGGGTTGTTACCTTCCATATTGAACCAGAACATGCCTTCTCCATCTACAAAGAAGCGGACTTCATCTTCGGAGTGTGTATGTTCGGTGAGGAATTTGGTCTTTACCGCATCTATATTGGGCGTATTGGGGTTAACACTGATGACATCGGCCGTTTTATAGCCATTAGCCTCCATATAGGGTTTTAGAACGTGCTTATAAGCTTCGAGGATTGTATCTTGATCGGCATCGTCATCAAATTCTACAGCTGCTTCCCACTGGTCATAGAGCACGCCTCTTTCAGAGAGGAAGTTTTTAATCTCTTGAGCATCAGTTATTTTTTTGTCTTGATCAGGGATGTGCAATATTGCCATAATGGTAGTTTATTTTTGCGATCGAATATATGTAATTTTTATTTATGTGGCAAACTTAAATCGGTTGTAGGATGATTTAATTTAAAAAGATGAATTCATTCTGTTAATTCGGTAGTAGCATTCAAATAGAAATTCGAGTACCTCTACATGTCGTTTAGCTTCGGCGACGGTACTACCCCAGGTGTACATTCCGTGGCCGGCAAGTAGGAATGCCCGCATGTCTGGGTGGTTTGCCCAGTACGAGGTGATTTCTGCGACCAGTGCTTCCATGTGTTGGGAATTATGGAAGACCGGGATAGTAATTGAGGTGTCGTGGGTTTTGATTCCATTTAGTCCTTTTAGCATTTCAAAGCCTTCCAGTTTGAGGAAATGGTCGTGTTTGCGAAGAGTAGATACGACCGTATTAAAAACGGAATGGGTGTGTAGGACGACGCCCAGATGGGGTAGGTGTTTATAGATCATAGCATGGAGGAGCGTTTCGGCAGATGGTTTGCGAGGATCGTCAATGGGTTTTCCGAGAAGATCGACGATCATGAGATCTTGGCTTTGAAATGCTCCTTTTTCGATGCCGGAGGCGGAGATATGGAATTGTTTTTCGTGGGGTAGGTGAAAAGAGTAGTTGGAGCTGGTAGCAGGAGCCCATCCCTTGTTATGGAGAAAGTGGATACAATGGACTAAGTCGGTTTTGAGTGTATTGATTTTTTCTTGTGTCATGGTGGTTGGGTTTTGTGCGAATTAGGTGTGGCACATCTATAGGTGTGCCACACCTATAGGTGGGGCATATTTAAGGCCAAAGTTGCAAATCTTTTGCCAACTTAAGGTTACAAATGGAATTTTTATTTTTTTCGTAGTAATCATTTGCCGATGAAAATTCCCAATGCTCGGCAGTCTTAACTAATTCCGCTTTGACTGGGTTTTGGTGTATATATTCAAAACACTTTTTTGGATATGGCGATGTCGGAAGGAAAGAAAATTCCTCTTTCTCGCCCTTTCTGGTGCGAAATTCATTAATCCAGCCATTCTTCGATTTCGTATTTTGTCTAAAGAGAGACCCCGTTCGCTTTTCCTGATTATTGATTGCTTTTGTATAACTACTTAAAAGTATACCGATAGAATAACTTAGATTTTGTTGCTTTTGAGGGGACTTAGTTTCTTTAAAATGACAACCAGATTCATTGGGGTACAGAAGCCAATGAAAATGATTGGGCATTAAACAGAAACAAAGTAACTCCGCGTTTGGGAGCAGATATTTTTTCATTTTGCCAATAAAATAATGATAATTCTGAGGGGTAAAAAATATTTTTTGCTTATTGTTACCTTGATTATAGACGTGATAGATTTGGTTTGGCTCAAATTTCATGATAAAATTAGTTTTAGTTTGATTAATTAATAGCCTTCATATATAGAGTAACTTAAAAATCAAAAAGGTCACAAGGTTTCGCTTATTTTTTTTCGTGCCCCACCTATAGGTGTGGCACACCTATAGATGTGCCACACCTAATTGTCAACCAATCACACTTCCCCCGCCTTCCGCAAATATGCCAGTGCTAAACGAATTTCATGATAGGGGACCTCCTCGTTCAATCGCTCATAAATGGGTTTTAATTTTATCGGACGATCAATGCCGGGTAGGATTTGCCGAACCAACTGAATGGTGGATTTTGACACAAATTTGTAAAGGTCGATGGGCTCGTTATTTTCATACAGGTATATGATATGACTATAAATGGTTTTGACCTGAACTTCCCGCTGATTGGCAATGGCCTCTACTGAAAGGCCGGCCTGGAGTAAATGTAAGGTCTCTAAATAAGTAGCTCCGGTAACTTTCAACCCCTGACTAGCCTGCTCCCTCAGGTGTTCTTTGATGGCTGTGGCAAATGGCCCTCCATATTCGCGCATCTTTTGCTCTCCTACTCCAGTAATGCCCCTCATATCAGCATCGGTAATGGGCTGTTCGGCAGCCATCTCCTGAAGAGTGGCATCTGAGAATACAATGTAGGGGGGCACCCCTTTTTTTCTGGATATTTCTAAACGAAGCTTTCGAAGCCGTTCGAATAATCCCTCTGAAACGATTTCTTTCTGTGTTTTTTTTCGCACAGGCTCCCGCTGCTCCTTCGCCTTTTTGGCAGACAAAAACTGAACGAGCTCCACTTTCTTGTCCTTAAATAAAATGTGATCTCCTGCCACCGTCTTTTTTAAACATTGATGATCATCATAGGCTACTTCAATGATCCCTTTATTGATGAGTTGTGTGAGATAGTATTTCCAGGCTGCCTGACTGAGATCTCTGCCAGCTCCAAACGTTTTTATTTTATCCAGTCCCCGAGAGATAATTTCTTTCCTTCCTGATCCCCGTAATACATCGATCAATAGATTCATACCCACTTTTTCTTTCAACCTTACCATAGCCGACAAAGCCTTCTGGGCAATTACAGTAGCATCGAAATATTGCGGTGGAGACTGGCAAATATCACAATTTCCGCAAGCACCCTCATAAGGCTCATTGAAGTAATTTAACAAGATTTGACGCCGACAAATCAACGCTTCGGCATATTGCTGCATCCGCTCCAATTTGGTTAGTTGGATTTCGGTATTATCACTTTCATTTTTACCAAGGATCTCTCTTAAAACCATTACGTCATAAAAACTGTAAAAAAGTAAGGTATCTGCCGGCGCTCCATCCCTACCTGCTCTTCCGATTTCCTGGTAAAAACTTTCGATATTTTTAGGCAGGTTGTAATGAATCACCCACCGCACATTCGACTTGTCAATCCCCATACCAAAGGCAATCGTTGCACAAACAACGGTAATCTTATCATTGAGAAAATCTTCCTGTACTTTACTGCGGTCTCTGCTCACCATACCGGCATGGTAAAAGTCAGCCTTAATCCCCCTGGCCAATAATTTGGCGGCAACCTGCTCTGTACTTTTTCGACTCAGGCAGTAGATAATACCGGGCTGTTTCTTGCGATCTTTTAAAAAATCGACAATCTGCTGGAGTTTCTGCTGCCCGGGACGAACCGTCAAACTCAAATTAGGACGGTCAAAGGAAGCAATAAATTGCTGCGGAAAATCCAGCCCTAGTTGATCGATGATATCATGCCGGGTGATCTTATCAGCCGTGGCCGTAAGCGCGACCACCGGAACCTGAGGGAATTGTTTTTTCAGGAATTTCAACTGGGCATACTCCGGCCTGAAATCATGCCCCCAGGCAGAAATACAATGAGCTTCATCAATAGCAAACAAATTGATCTTACTCCGTTTGAGTAACGGCAAAAAGCCCTGAGAGGTCAGCTTTTCAGGAGATACGTAAATAAGATCCAACGCACCATTAAAAAGATCATTTTCGACAACCTGCTGCTCCCTGGACGGCTGGCTGCTGTTAATAAATGCAGCAGCAATACCATTCGCTTTCAAAGCTTCTACCTGGTCTTTCATCAAAGAGATCAAGGGGGAAACGACCAAGCAAGTGCCAGGCATCGTAATGCCCGGTATCTGATAACAAATAGACTTACCTCCTCCCGTCGGCATGATCACAAGAGCATCTTTCCCTTCATAAATGGATTCAATGATCTCTGCCTGATTGGGCCTGAAATGGTCATATCCAAAATATTTCTGTAATGCATTTTTGGCTTCCTGAAAATTCATAGTGGATTCCTTTTGATACCTAAATGGAGGTTCACTTAAGTCTAAATGACAATACCTCCTCTATTTATAAAGTAACATCAAATTCTAAAAGGTAACCAAATAACCAAAGAAAATTGATTACTATTTTAATATAATGTGGCGCTTCTGCTAATGAAACCACGGTCCGTACTCTATATACTTTGCGACTTTATCCGCCTCCTCTTTCCCTGAGATCTTTTGTACTACATAAAGAGCACCGTCTATTCCGGAAGAAACACCTGCCGCAGTAATAACGTCTCCTGTATCTACATACTTCACTCCATCAATTATTTTGGTAGAAGGAAACTCCAGCTTCAGGCGTTCCAGCTCACTGTGAAAAGTGGTTGCTGATTTGTTTTGGAGTAAACCTGCCTTAGCAAAGAAAAAAGCACCAGTACAGACAGAAAACATCAGTTCTGCGGTTTCTGATCGTTCTTTTAACCATTCTAATACTTGCTTATTTTCAGAGGCACTTTCTGAATTACCACCAAATACCACTACAATATCCGCTTTCGGACAATTGTTAAGAGAGTAACGGGGAGTGATGGTTACCACATTTTGGCTTACAATAGGGGCTTCGGTCACACCGACGGTAAAGACTTCAAATCCTGCACTAGTAAACACTTCTACTGGTCCTGCAAAATCTAGTATTTCCATACCCTCATGAATAAAAGCCGCAACCTTTTTCTTTTTAGATTTTAGTTGTTCGGTCATCTTTATTTATGTTCAAATAAGATATTCACATTCTTATCAAAAGGGAGTTTATGCAAACTCTTCAATTAATCAATCTGAGCAAACGCGCGGACAGGACTTCCATCAGCCTGGAAAATATTTAAAGGCATCGCCCAAAACTCAAAAAGTTGATTGTTGGGGAGTTGCTCCAAATTGGAGAGGTTTTCTATGATGAGAATTTCTTTTTGTAGTAATATTTTGTGAATAGGTAGTTGTTTAGAGTCTATGGGATCTGGCGAAAAGGTGTCCATACCAATTCCTTTTAGGTTAAATTGAGTGAGAAACTGTGCAGCATCCTCTGAAAGAACGGGATATTCCCCTTTGTAGGCATTGGTTTTCCAGTATTCTGACCAACCGGTAAATAGTATTAAAAATGCTGCTTGCTCTAGTAGCGGTATCATAGGCTCCAGTGCAGCGACAGGAATTATTGTTCCCGTTTGCTCCGTCCAATCCAGTTTTATAGCCTTCCCCTGAAATTTCTCTATTCCAAACGCATCCAGCTTTTTCCCGGCAGGAAGGATGTGAAAAGGAGCATCAATATGGGTTCCCATATGCGTGAGAAGCATAATTTTCAATTGAGAAAATCCGTCCTGCTTAATGGTATTATTCTTTTCAATGATAGGAGGTTTGGTACCGGGAAATAAACTGATGTGTTCGTCAAAAATATGGGTCAAGTCAATAAAACTCATGGGTACAGAAATTAGGTTCAATTTTCTCAAT
This sequence comes from uncultured Saprospiraceae bacterium, assembly GCA_964534315.1. Taxonomy (GTDB): domain Bacteria; phylum Bacteroidota; class Bacteroidia; order Chitinophagales; family Saprospiraceae; genus CAZHOV01. The sequence continues at coordinate 17,421 of CAZHOV010000107.1, forward strand.
AAAGAAACTTTTTTTTCGAATTCAGGTTGTAAGATAGGCTTTGTTTTAAATTAATTTACGTCACTATTCAACGTTTTTTAAGATGAATGAATTTCTTCACCAGGTCGTACATGTAAATCTTCAGAATACTTCGGATCAAGTTTCTAAGAATCAACCGCTCATCCAGGAGGGCTTGACAAAGTGGGAAACCACAGAATTGCCTACCTATGTATTGGGTAATGAGCAACCAACAGAGGTATTTAAAGGGAGGGTTGTTGGCATTGTTGAGCCTTCTAATGGAGAAGCCAGTCACCTGGTTGTAGCTCCTACGGTTGACGAATATAGTCGCGATGAGATCAGAACGCTTGTCAATTTGCGGCAGCCCTCGTTAGATTACCATTTGATTTCTCCCGGGAAGGTGGCTGGAGACCGGATTCGTCCGATTGCATTGGGATTAGTACGTAGGGGTGATGAAGTTTTAGTTGAAAAAGGGTATGACATCATCAGGGATCACACGTTTTATCGTTTTCTTGGCGGAGGTATAGAATTTCAGGAAAAGGGTGAAGATGCTGTCGTGCGCGAGTTCATGGAAGAATTGGGAATTGAGGTGAAGGTAAAAGAATACTTGGGTACGATCGAAAATATTTTTCAATTCGAAAAAAGAAAAGGACATGAGCTAGTAATGGTCTATGAGTTGGAGCTGCGAGAAGAAGATTACCAAAAAGATTCATTTGAAAAAGACGAGCAAGGCGTACAAGGTAAAGCCTATTGGATCAAGACGAAATTATTTAAAAACGGGGCGCTTACCTTACATCCCGTGGAGAGTTTGGGGCTATTGTAGGTTGAATCGGTGAATCGTGCCCCACCTATAGGTGTGGCACACCTATAGATGTGCCACACCTAAGCAGCCTAATTTTTCACCACCTTCCTCGCGAAAATCTCCCCGCTATTTTCCATTTTTAGCCAGTAAATTCCGGAGGGATAAGCTCCCATCTTCACGACTGCTTGGTTCATACCTATCGTTCCTTCAAAGGAAAATTGATCGAGCCTGGTTCCCAATACATCATAGAGCTCCACAGTAATCTCTTGAGGCTTGGAGAGACGATATTCAACAATGGCTTCATTGCCGACAGGGTTCGGATATACCTTGAAATCGATCGCTTCGGTATTTGGTCGTTCATACGTGCTTACTATGGTCTCACAGGCATCGATATGATTGACGAGCGCGTTATATTTGGGGCGTTCTACATAGGGGGGCACATCATTGAACTGGTGTAATAAAATGCCGAAACTTCCCCACTGCGCATAAAATGGATCTTCAAAATCGACATAAGACATAAATGAAAAATTCATCATCAACATATCATTATCCATAAGATTACTCAAGGTATCAAATAGACGCTCATATAGACCTTCCATTTCCGGTATGATCTGAGCTTCTAATAATGCTAGATTATATGGTTGGATAGTGCCCCAAGGCTCAGGAGTAAAATGTTGCCCACCTTCGTAAAAGATCAATTGTTTTCCATTGTCTGCTGCCAGGTTTGCATGTTGCTGCCAGGATTCCAAAATATAAGAATCTGGCCCAAAGGTATGATCATGAGCAGCATTGATGACATCAACTCCCGTGGCGTCGGCTCCGAGATTCGCAATAGCATCAACATCATAATACATATACGAAGAGGGCGAAATGGCGTCAATCAAATGGGCTTTACCTTCCGCCTCTATTTGACCAAATATCCGGTCTCCAATGTCAAACCAGCCATTTTGGGTAGCCAACACCCTAACCAGACGATCACTTTCGTCGCCAAAAACATCGGTCCAGATCTGCATTACATCGGCGATTTTGGGGCCTAGTCGCTCGGGCCAATCCAGGTTCTGGTTGAGTGAATCATGGCAATACTGGGTCTGCTCAAAAAGCCAATTCCAAATCTCATTAGAGTATTCGACATATATCGTTAAGTCTTCGTCCATGTTTTCCTTGAAGAAAGTGGCCATTTCTGTGATGTAATCGTCCGAAGCCAAGTGAGGAACGCAGATCCAGGCATCTGCCTTTTTTAAATTACACAATTCCGCCCACCACTCATAAGGTACGCCACTGCCAGTTGTGTACGTATAATGATCTACTTGTGTGCGGTCTTCCCAATGCATCATAGGAGAGTTATTGGTATACCCCCAATCCATAAATCGTAATGCCTTAAAAGGCGCTAGCTTTTCCAGCCATTCCTCAGACCAGGGATCGGTTTGGTAAGTCGGTTCGGTACCCGGCAATAAAACCCTGATATTCCGAATGTGGTCATCAAGTTGGGATTCCAGGATTTCCATGATCAGAATATTGGCTATTCCGGGTGTCAGGTTAAATTCAATGCGTCCTGGGGTTGCTTCAATATCGGTCGCATCGCCGCTAAGGGCGATCTCACCTGTTCCTTCGTATAAAATCACATAAGTCCCTTCCTTCAGGGCAGCGGTATTGGCCCAGACGGTGCGCACAGCCTGTTCTGTTTCCGTACCGGGTACGGGGTAGGGGAGTTCCAGCGGATAGCGATTATCGTCCAGCGGGATCTGATCCAATACCTGAGTATCCCAGTCATTTGCCCCGCCATTGACCCAAACATGGTTAAAGGTGATCCAGGTACGGCTGTAGCGCATGATATCAACAAAGGGGTATTCAGCGCCCCAATCTGCCGGGCCTCCGAGGTTAGTGCCCATTTTTAGATTGCAATGGTCTTGCTGAGCAATTACAGGTGTGAAAAAAATCAACGCAAATAAAAAGAAGAGGGTAAAGTGCTTTTTCATATTTGTAATGGGTTTGGTATCTTAGTACATTAAGATAATTATCCTTATTATAGTATTTAATACCAAATTATAAAAAAATGTGAACGTTTGATAGATTCCTCATTCCCCATTCCCCATTCCACATTGCACATTGCACATTGCACATTGCACATTCCACATTGCACATTCCACATTGCTCATTGCCCATTTCATCCCCCCTTCTACCCTTGCTTTAAGATCTTGATTCCACTGCAAAAAGCTTTGGTAACGTGAGTTCGGGATAGCTTCCACTGTAAATCAGGTAATTACAAAAAAAAATG
>CAZHOV010000108.1:0-20320 GCA_964534315.1 uncultured Saprospiraceae bacterium
AGCGTTCAAGCTGATGGAGCCATTTGGGACGAATCTTCAAATGTTTTTCAAAGTGCTCCCCCATCCATTCATAGATCTGTCGAAAATAATTATAATCTAGATTGGATAGGCGACTGGCCAGAGAACGATGGGCCGTCTGATGACCTTCTTTACCACTAAAGCCACTGAATAAAGAAGAGTTATACAGCTCTTCTAAAACATGGGTGCTCAATCTATTTGACCTCAGCATCCCAAACAACAGTAATTGGACCATGTAACGACCATATAAACGGCTAACGGAGTGATCCACTTTATGTGCTTTTGCCAGATCTGTTAATAATTCTTTTGGTATCTGTTTAACTAAATCGCCTGCTTTTTTACTTGTCAAAACTCATTCGTTTGGTGAACATCTTCACTTAACTAACAAAAAATCAAACTCTTATACAAGGTTTCGTACAACTTTAATTCCTCATTGCTCATTGCACATTGTGACTCCTATCACTGTAGAAGTGTTCTATCCCCTGTACTTTTGTAATCGTAATTAAAATGGATACTCAAGAACATTGTACTCAACATTTTTATTTATTTGTAAATTAAATTCAAATCAGACATTATGAAAGTCGAACAAATTTATACCGGTTGTTTAGCCGAAGCAGCTTATTATATTGAAAGTAATGGAGAAGCGGCGATTATTGATCCGCTTCGGGAGACGCAACCGTACCTGGATAAACTGGAGCAAGAAGGAGCAACGCTGAAGTACATATTCGAGACTCACTTTCACGCAGACTTTGTATCGGGGCATGTAGACCTGGCCAAAAAGACTGGGGCGACCATCATTTATGGTCCGAATGCCAAGACGGAATTCGAAAAATATGAGACTAAAGATGGTGAAGAATTGAAGCTTGGCGACATTACGTTTAAGGTGTTGCATACCCCTGGCCATACCCCTGAAAGTACCACGTTTTTACTAAAAGATGAACATGGTAAAGACTATGCCATCTTTACGGGAGACACTTTATTTATAGGAGATGTGGGTCGTCCTGATCTTGCTCAGAAAACAGGAAGTATCACCAAAGAAGATCTGGCGGGCTGGTTATATGATAGCTTACGCAACAAGATCATGCCATTGGCAGACGAGGTAATTGTTTATCCAGGGCATGGAGCAGGTTCTGCTTGTGGTAAGAATATGAGCAGTGAGACCTGGGATACCCTTGGTCATCAAAAAGAGACTAATTATGCCCTTAGAGCGAATATGACCAAAGAAGAATTCGTTCAAGAAGTAACTGCAGGCCTCACGCCTCCGCCACAGTATTTTGCTAAGAATGCCAAGTTAAATAAAACCGGCTATGACGACATTGACGACGTATTGCAAAAAGGAGCCGTTGCCCTTGAGCCCAATACCTTTGAAGAGGTCGTCAATAATACAGGTGCATTAGTATTGGATACACGTGACGAAAAAGTATTCAAAGATGGTTTTATTCCGAATGCTATCTTCATTGGTTTGGAAGGCAATTTTGCACCTTGGGTAGGGGCTTTAATTCCGGATCTGAAACAACCAATCGTGTTTATTACAGAGGACGGGAGAGAAGAAGAAGTCGTTACGCGATTGGCACGAGTAGGTTATGATAATACATTGGGTTATTTGAAAGGTGGTATGGAAGCCTGGAAAGCTGCAGGAAAAGAAGTGGATACCATTGTTTCCATTTCTGTAGATGAATTCAGCAACCGATTAGCGAAGGGTGAAGCTAAAAAGGTGGTTGATGTAAGAAAGCCTACCGAGTTTTTATCACAACATGTTGAAAATGCAGTGAATTTTCCACTGGATTACATTAACAGCAATATGAAAAAACTAGATAAGAAAGAAACTTATTTCCTTCACTGCAAAGGTGGTTACCGGTCCATGGTAACTGCTTCCATTCTCAAATCAAGGGGATTTGAAAAATTAATTGATATTGCCGGAGGCTGGGAAGCTATTGAGGAATCTAATGTACCAAAGACCGAGTATGTATGTCCGACAACACTTGAACAGGACGTCATTGATCAAGCGGTTGCGGAAGTGGTTTCTTAAGCAAAACAAGATAAGGACATAATAGAAACAGTTTTTTTTACTGCATCTTCCAAGACCAGGAAGATGCAGTTTTTTCCAACCAACAACCTAGTAAAAAAAAATAAAAGATTTTCAGTTTTAATTTTTATTGTATATTTAACTTATTATTTTACATTAAACTATTTGAAATGAAAAAATTAGTACTTTTTGGAGCTTTCTTATTAATGCTTTCGGTTTTTACCTCTTGTAAAAAAGATAGAGATTGTACTTGTACAAGTACTGACCCATTCACGGGTGAAACTACGACTGAAGTAGAAACTTTTGAAAACTCTAGCAAAAGTGATGCGGAAGATGCATGTGATGCTCTTAATGCAATTTATCTTCTTCTTGACGGAAATTGCGAATTAGATTAATTTGCTTTAGAAATTTCGAGAAACATCTCTTATCAATAGGTTCGAGATGTTTCCCTATGTGTATCCTTGCCTTTCTAATGAAATTATGGATAAATTTTTTACCCATGCTTCTGAATAATCTCCTTCATGTTGAGAAAGTTAATTGCGTTTAAACTAAGTCCTTGTTCTTCTCTTCTCTTCCTTTTATTTCTTCCTTATTCCTATTCTAATACTAACCATCTGGTTATTTCTTTTATTGGTCGGTCTTCAATAGAGCATAAAATTCATTGTTTTTTTTAAACAGATTTTTATATCTTTGAAAAGGTCTTTTTATTAAAAAAATACGATCCCTCTCCTCAAATCCAAATAAATATCTTCAACCCCCAATCATTATGGAAAAGCATACGCTTTACAAAGTAGCTTTTTTGGTCCTTTTTTTGATTTTTTCAACTACTGCACGCTCCTTTAGTGCTCCAATTATTGGTGCGGAAAAACTTCCTCCGGAAGAAGGAAAAACAGAAGTCATCAATGGTTATACCATTCATACCAACAAAACGATTGAACTGCGTTTAGGTCGAAAACTTACTTTGAAAGAAAAAATAAAGCGGTGGCGATTTAAGCGAAAATTAAAAAAAGCTCAACGAATAAAAGATAAAATAAAGTCCCAGCCTACAAATAAGCAAAAACATCAAACTATTCCAAAAAGGCAAAAGGCAAAAAAGGATGACTTAGATAGAAGACTTAGCGTGCAGAGTTTCAGTACCGGGATACTTTCTTTACTCATGTTCCTCCTCACAACCGCCCTTTCCTCTCTTGAATTGGCCTGGTTTAATGTTTCGGCTTCTTTTGCCATATTACCCGCTTTAGTAGCTTTTATTATAGCAATGATTGCACTAACTAGCGGAATACAGGCAATGAAAAGAATCCGTAAGTATCCAGATAAATATGGCGGAAAATCATTCGCAGTGATGGGTATTGTCTTTGGCTCCATTGGAGCCGGCGGAGTAATTGTATTCGGGTTAGCTCTTTTATTAGGGGAAGTACTGGGTAGTCTTTTCTTTCTTGATTTTTAGCACCTTAAAAAAATAGTTTATGCATTATCGAATTTTAATTTTTGTCGTAATAGGGATGACCGGTCAGATCTCTTGTACTTCTAATTCAAAACCAAAAGAAGAGGTTAAGGAAACTACTTCAACTAAGGTTGACTATGCTGAGCAAGGCCAAAAAATTGTAGGAGCTACTTTTTCGGCCCTTAGCAGCCGTCTGATGACAAGTATGCAAGCAGACGGTGTGCCGGGTGCGGCAAAATACTGCAACCTGATAGCTTATCCGCTTGTTGATAGTCTGTCTGAGGTACACAATGCTACTATCCGCCGCACCAGCCGGAAGATCCGTAATCCAAAGGACAATCCCCTACCCCACGAAAAAGCAATGCTGGCCCGGTACGAAACGTTGATCGAGCAAGATAAGCCGCTTGAGCCGGTGGTCAAAGAACTTGATGAGGGGAAGATCGCCTACTACGCTCCTATTCGAACGATGGGCTTATGCCTGAAATGCCACGGTAAAATCGGGGAAACCCTCAATGAAGAAGATTATACGGTCATCAAGGAACTCTACCCCGAAGATGAAGCCATCGGATATGTCGATGGAGATTTTAGAGGGATCTGGAGTGTGGTGTTTGAGGACGGGGTGTCGAGGTGACAAGGTATCAAAGGTATAGAGGGGGTGCAGAGGGAATTATACTTTAATACATTAAACTTTATACTTTTTTTATGGAAAAGCCTTACCAAGTAGAGTACATTCCTGGTTATGATGTCATTGGCAACAATAAACTACTCCAGCGATTTAAGCATGTAAGTGAAATTGAGCTAAAAAGCCAAATGGAAGCTTTAATCATTGAAAAAGCCGAAGAGGGTTTTGATTTCGTCCAAATGATTGAATCCAATCGAACTAACCCGGAAACAGGGATGATCTACAACGGATACTTTTTGGTGTTTAAGAGGACCTGAGGACAAGAGGACCGGATACCTTCTTGTTGTCTGGTCCTCAGGTATTCTTGTTTTTCAACCACTTCAAGCCTTCCTTTTCGGTTAGTTTGGGGAGGTCATTTTCCCGGATAAAATGGACAACTTCAGGTGCATTAATTTTGGAATATTGGCGAAGTATCCATCCGGCAGCTTTTTGGATGAAGAACTCATCGGAATCTTTTAGGCGTAGGATGAGCGAGAACATCAGTTCCTTATCGGTTTTTTCTTTGTATTTGAGTTGAAACAAAAGGGCGATACGTTGAAGCCAGCAGTTGTCTGTATCCATCCAGCGTTCTACCCAGGGATTGATCTTATCGGGATGCCTAAGAAAAATCGCGCCGACATGGCGAGGGGCGATCCAATCGATGGTATCCCACCAGGCGTTTTGGACCGCGAGGCTTTCCAACCAGGCGACATCCTCGTCGGTCAGTTTTTTAATGTTCTTATCGATAAGTTCAAGTGCAGCATAGTGGAGTTCGCGATAGGGTTGAGCCCAGAGTTCTCCTACGATTGTTCGCAGCTCTTCCCCTTCCGGCACGCCCCATTTTTGATATGCTTCACGCATTAATTCTTTACGCAACGGTTGTTTGATGCCAAAAAATTGAAATTGGTTGCGCATGTAGCTGGCCATGGGGGTAGCGTTGCGGGGGTTGGTATGCTGTTGGAACAGGTCAATGATTTGCTGGGTGTAAACTTCCATAAATAATTTAGGTTTCCAAAAGATCAATTGCTAATATTCTCTTTTTCTACCATAAGGGCACGATCAGACTAATTGTCCCGTTAAACGGTTTAGGTGCTTTTTTATCTGAAGCATCCCCTTCAAATTCTGGCATTACCAGGTATCCGCCTAAATTCATGTTGATGTATATGGGAGTAGCGCCGAGAAGACCTTTATACTGTAGTCCTCCTGTCAGGTTGGTGCCAGGCGTAAACAGGTTTTGTTCAAAAGAGGATTTCAGACTCAGGCTGTGCTTGTCGTCACCTGCAATTTTTGCTGTAGCGGTAAGTCCTGCAGCTCCGTAGTATTCCTGATTACCCGTTTTATCATTTGCTCTTGAACCGGCATTGAGGGAACTGCCTAATTCAAAATTATCAGACTTATATCCTCCCTTTGCTGAAGCACTCCATACGGAAAAGGGAACCTGATCATTGCTAAAGGTATAATCACCTCCGAGCGAAACATTAAACCCAGGGCCTTTTTTCGGTTTCATACCAAATGCTCCAGAGTATTTTCCTGCCCCTTGTTGGTAGCCAAGGTTAGAGGTCAATTTATATTTTTCGGTTAGTAATTGGCTATCTACTTTGAATACCAGGTTTCCCTGCCCATCCACTGCAAATATTGGCTTAAAAAAGGCATTATTCCCACCTATGCGCATAAAGACGGATCCAGACCAGTTTTTGGGATCAACTTCACTATATTGAAGAGAGCCCCCCATTCCAAAAAGTTTGGCTTTAAGCTCGGGGGAAAGCTTGAACTTGAAATTTTTATCCGGATCGATATGCACTTCAGTTTTGCTACTGAATTGGGTTTTCCCCTTTTTGCCGGCTGTCATAGACAGGGCGGCAGAAGTTCCAGGTTTTTTCCCTTCTTTGGTATGCCCGCCGGAAAGAGTTGCCTTAAAGGCTTTACCAGTATAGCTTAACGAAGCTTTTAGTGTTTTTAGATCGATTTTTTTGGCACTTCCCAGATCACCTTCTACTTTTCCTTTAAATTTTTTCCCCATCTTAAACTCCTTATCCCCTTTGAGTTTAGTATCAGCAGCATAAGCTATGGCCAGCCCGATCAATGCCATTCCAACCACTACATCAGGTCTGGTTTTGGCAATCTTTAACAGCTCTGCCTGCACTTTCTTACCTTCCGGAGAATTCATTAATTCAAGCACTTCTTTCGCCAGATGGTCTTTCATGACCAGAGCAAGATTCTTGAGATGGGTTTCCTGGAGTTTATCGGCAAGCGAAGGATCTTCCGATTTTTCTCCTTGCATGAGCTTGGTGAGCTCATCCGCAGCCATCTTAGCTATTTTCTCCGCATGCTCTTTCAGTTTTTTTTCTCCCAATTCTTTTTTTAAGGCTTCATAAGCTTTTTCAGAAATAAAATCACCTAAACTAAAGGGTTTATCCTCCGACTTTTCATCTCCTTTTTTACCACCTTCTTTAGGCTTATCGCCCCGCTGAATAGGTGGCTTGGAAGCCTTTAGCTGCAAAGACGGAGGCTGTAGTCCCCGACTGTGAGTATCGGATACTTGCTCTGGAGTAGCTGCAGCTTTATAAGAGACCGGTTGTTTCTGACTTTTTTGTTTGGGTTGTTTCATTTATTGGCAATTTGAATCGTAAATAGCTTGGGAAGAAACGACTAGGGCGTGTCTGAAAAATACTTCAAAAGCAAAATTTATTAAGTTAATTTACTATTTTTTTTCTACACACGAAAATATCATTGGCCTTTAATTTAAAAGAAACGGATTGCAGAGCTAATAAATCTTTAACGATAAGGGCACATTTTTACCTATCTTCACATTAATAAGTAAAGCCCCAAAATCCGTTTACTTAAAAAATCTATTGGCTTATGGTAAAGAAGGTTCTGCTTATCACCTTTACTTTTCTATTTATTCAATCCCTCATGCTGGCGAATGCTTCGGTACGGGAGGAAGTAAGAATCATTTATGACAATCTAACTGAAAAGGCAGGTTTTGGGATCTTATTAGAGGAAAATCGCTATATTTTTCTACCCGAACTTGAATTCTCGAAAGATGAAAACTTTTCCCTTGCCGTTTATCGCAAAAGTACCAATACCATCATATTTGAAGAACGGTTGGTAGAGGTTTGTAAGGAAATTTTAGGAGATGATTACCAAAAAGGGATTGCCTTTATTTTAGGGCATGAACTCACCCACTTTTATCTGCATCATCATGATGGTGGCTTTTTTATGGAAGAAAAAGTGTTTTATAACCGTAAAGAGGAGGAGGAAGAAGCTGATATTAACGGAGCCTTTCTAGCCTACCTGGCTGGCTATGATGTAGATCAGCTGCTGCCAGATCTGTTTGAGGGTATTTATGCGTATTACGATCTTCGCGAAGATCGGCTGTCCAATTATCCGCCGCTGTCCCGAAGAATTGAATTGGCTCTTTCCGCAACAGAAAGGTATCAACAGTTGAAAACTATGTACCTAACTGCCCAGTACCTACTGGTTGCAGGTGATGCATACAGTGCATCCTTACTTTTTGAGGAAATCCTTAACAGCGCCAATTTCAAGGAAGTACACAACAACCTGGCAGTAGCCTGCCTGATCTATGTCCGCAATGAGTTGACAGATAAGAGTAAGTTAAACTTTGCCCTTCCTATCGAGATGGATATTTCAGATGTGATTGCACCGGATCAGCGTTCCTATACGCCGGAAAAGTCAGAACTGCTGGAACTGGCGGCTACTAGCTTAGAATACTGCATCGATTACGACAAAGATTACCTGCCCGCATATTTTAACCAGGCTTCCTGTTATCTTATGATGGAAAAAGTCGATGAGGCAAGGGAAGTCATTAAGAATATTGAGCGGCAATTTTCGCTTCAAGCGGAACAATCCGCAATGGTGTATTTACTAGATGGTGTCGTTGCATACTATGAAGGCAGCCAAAGTAGGGCGGAAAAACTATTCCGAAAAGCCCTGACCATTGCACCTAACAATAAAGCCATTTCCTTCTGGGCGGACCATAATCTTAACCTATTGCAAAATGGTAATCAACTGCCTGCCAAAATGATTCAGGAGGTCGCCTATGAAGAAGATATGGAGCAACTACACGATGCCGGTCGCATCGAAAAAAGCTTTGAATATGTCGGGGGCACCAGTTACCTGACTAGTGTCTATTTTCTTTTTGAAGAAACGCGCAACACTTCCTTTGTGCTGACGGAGGATGCAGATGGTGTTTTACTTACTACCCTGCTTTTGGTGCAATCCAACGAAGCGACTAAACGAAATATCCGTAAATGGGATACGCAAGATGAAGTGATCCGGGCTTATGATGACCATACCTACCGCGCTATCAAACATAGCGGAGGCACCTTTTTAATATATGATGATCTGGGGATGATCTTCAATATCAATGAGGTGGGTAATGTAGCAGATTGGGCAGTTTTTGGTCGTTAATGGCCCAACAACCCCGACAAATCATCCCCGTCCCCGATCTCTTGAGGTGTCTGCCCACTTCGGAAGATAAAGCCGCCGGTAGTGCCGCCTACTGTCATTTGCATGCCGTTAACTATGACATAGGCGCCCTCCCGTAATGCCAAAATAATACGATCGGGATCCATCTCCAGCGCCTGTTCTAAGCGCTCCTGGCGGGATTCGCCCTGGTGGTCGATGAGGGTAAAGACTTTCTCGCGAAGGGCTTCGGGTACCAGGGCTCGTTCTGCTTCGGTAAGTTGTATTTTATCGAGGTAATGGGGGTTGCCGCTTAAATGAGGCGGAAAGACACCTATTGCGTCTACTCGAGAAAATTGTGCACCATCCTTACCATGCTGGATGGCTATATGCATATCGTTGGTGGTGCGCACATCGGCAAACATGACGTTGAAACCAGCGCTAGCTCCTAACAGTTTCATGCCTTCTGCTACTCGTTTGCGGATTGTTGGGATTAATGGATGTTGAGAGGCGTCGGGGCGCTGATCAATCCGGCCTCCATCGGCATTTTTCAATCCTTGCAAATTGGCCACCAGCCGAAGGGTATTTCCACCGCCAATATAAACCGCATCGGCTTCTGCTAGCAAGTCTAACTCACTTCCCGGCTGCTCGTGAATGGATTTAAACGTTTTCACCCCAAAATCCAGAAAGGTATCCCGCAGCTTGTCGGCATAAGCATCCATATCATCCAGGGCATAAGGGATGAATAGTAAAGATTCGACATCTTCCAGAAAGGGAACCATGTCTTTACACGTATGGGCTAAAGGGGGTTGCCCTTTGAGATAGGTATTGCTGATGCCGAAGAGTTGGCGGTGTTGTGCGAGTTGGTTGTCGTCCATGCTGATTCTTTTAATTCTTCGTTAAGTTAGAATTTCTTGGGCGAATGAGCAAGAAATCCTCATTTAAGTAGTGAGGCAAAAAAATTGGTATAAAAAATCTTTTTGAGTTCGGTCATTATTTCCTGCGTTCATTCCAGGTATTCAATCACTTAGTCTATAATGGCCGAACAGATTTATTATACAAGCAATTTTGATTTGCCGATTAAACACATTAACAGACATCAGGAAGAGGATATTCTACCTCCTCACCACCTTCCCGATCCAACTCCCCCTCCCTGTCTTCAACCGCACCAAAAAAATACCTTTTACCGGGATATCCTGGTTATCCAAAAGTACCTTCTGTTCACCCGTTATTCCTGTTAACCGTTTCGTTGAAAGGAGTTGTCCCGAAGCGGTCAATACCTCGATTTGCAGGTCCGTGGTTTCCGATAAATGTATGGTTAATACCGTCTGATCAGAAAATGGATTAGGAGCTACTTTCACCTCAAATGGCTTTTGCTGACCTGAGGTACTCACCAAAAAGCCCACCTCAAATTCATAGGTATAGACGCAATCATTTGCATCTGTCACAGTGAGTTCATATACTCCAGGCTCTAGATTATCCAATCCGGGCTCGGTTGAGCCTGTATTCCATAAGAAACCATACGGAGGCGTCCCGCCAAAGAAGGTACTGATCTGTATGCTGCCATCATTGGCCATAGCTGAAGAGGCATCTTCCACTATGGCCTCCAAGCCAAAGGAATCGGGCTGGGAAACCAGCACCGTAGTATCGAACCGACATAAATTGTCATCTATTACAGTAAACGTATAAGCCCCTGGAGGTATGGGATCCAGGAAGGTTGAAACAATAGAATCCATCCAAAAATAATCATAGGGAGGTACACCACCCCCAAAACTAGCAAAAACAAAGCCGGTGGTATCTCCATAACAATCCACATTAGAAACGGTCAATTCCACGTCTAATGCTTCTTCCGGTTCGTTGATCTCTAACTCCAGCGTATCCCGACAATTCCCATTATCCGCTATCACAAATGAATAAACACCGGCAGCCAGACTATCTATCTCAAAGGTGTCTGCAACTAAAGTATCTACCCAGCAATAAGGCGCAATCCCCTCAAGAACAATTAGTTCCGCCATCCCGATTGAATCTCCTTTACAAGCTACATACTGAGCTATCCCTTGAATATCTAATGGTAAAATAGTCTCCCCGTTCGGACCAATAGAATCCACACAGTTGAATGCGCTGACTAAGGTATTTATGGTTGTATTGGTAATAATCGGCGGATTAAAATCAAAATAAATGCCGGCTTCATTATGAATGGTCGTCTTTTCGGGGAGGTCATCAATGGGGTCTATGTCAAAAGCAATATATCCCTGACTGCCTTCAAAATTGGTACTGCTGTCAGGCAAAAGGATATGATCAAAGTATACATGCAAGGTGTTGGTGTAATGATTATAAACGACTTCATTGGCATGGCTACTGCCTAAAACGCGAAGGGTATTGGGATTCAAATTCTCATCCAGTTGATCTCTCAACTCTACATTAAAAGCGGTATCTGTCCCCGTATTCTGGAATCGAATGGTATAGTAAAAATCCTCTTCGAAAAGGGTGAAATTTCTGCCTCCCCGATCTATGCTTACCAGTTTATCATTGGGATCATAAGCACAATTGATCACCGATTCAAAAGAAAACGTATTCTCCAGCATAAGGATGCCCATACTATCTTCTGCAAAGACATACACCGGCATCCGGATCGTATCGCCTAAAAATTCAGTGCCGGCAATCTCAAAAGTGAGTTTGGATTGAAAGGTATTCCACAAAAACAGATCCTCATAATTCCACCACATCGTATCTCCGAGGATAGTATCGGGAGGAAGGATCGCACTTACAAAGCTAACGAGTGAATCCTGCACCAAAGCCAGCTTGCCGGCCCCTGAACCACAACCCTCATTTTGGTCGGTTAGCCAAAAAGGAACGGTAAAGCCACAGCGAGTCGGACCGGAGGTTAAATAAGGCTCCACCAATGCTTCTCCCGGTATTAATTGTGCGCCAAATGTAAAACCACCTACGGTATCTGTACCCACACTCATCTGAAAGCTGGAAGTGTCAGAGGTAAGTGCCCAGCAGGAATCGCCCTGAAACGAAAGGGTATAAGTTCCGTTTCTAACAAAATACTTAAATCCGCTGCTGTCATCCAATACTTGTTCGATCGGATTAGGCGAAAGTTGGGTTAAGCCTGGGATAATGGTATTTTCTGTACTGTCCTGAATTCCATTACCATTCTCATCCCAATAGACGTAGCCTTCGATAAGCCCGTTGTTGAAATAGTTTCTAAAATAAACGATTCGCTCTTGCTGGGAAAAGGTCGTGATCAGCTCTACATCACCATCGCCGTCAAGATCTGCCGGAACCATTTGAGAAGGGCCAGCAAAATTATCAAAAATCAATTGTTCTGGTCCAAAATCGCCCGCCCCGAAATTCTCAAACCAGATAATATCATCTTCGGTGCCTGATGCTTGTATGGCATCTAGATCGCCGTCACTATCCACATCAATACTCTTTACAAATGTAGTAAAAGGACCGGCTTGACCGATGTATTTATCTCCACTAAATTGCTGATTTCCATTATTTTCAAACCAGACTACCTTATCATTTCCCTCCGAATTGACAGCAAGAATATCCAAATCGCCATCATTATCCAAATCACCGATGGAAAAATCAAAGGGAAAGGTATTTGTAGCGAAATTATGAATTAACTGCTGACCGCTAAACTGACCTTGTCCATCATTCTCGTGCCATACCAGATCACCGATATTGGTTGGGGAGGTAATGATATCCATATCACCATCCTGATCTAAATCAGCCACTTTTGCGCGGTTAGTACCTGCCGAACCGGTGATAGATACTTGCGTAAAACTCTCTCCGGTGCTATCATTTAAAAAAAGAAAAATATCACTATCTTGATTCGTTGACGAAATAACATCAATATCTCCGTCTGCATCAAAATCTGCTGTTCCTGTAAATAAAGGGAAGGAAGTAGTCGTACCAATCTCCCATACATTACCAAACATACCATCTCCCAGGTTTTCCAACCATCGAACCTTTTCAGGTGAAGGGGTGATGAATACTATATCTCTTAGGCTATCTCCATTCATATCTGCCATTTCAAGACCATAAACCTCATCAAAATTTGCAAATAAAGGAATAGGATCGCTAAAGTTATTCTCTCCGTCATTTAGCATCAATACAATGTCATCTACTCCATCCGCATAGGCCACAATGAGATCCAAATCTCCGTCACTATCTATATCTTCGGCCAAAATATCCCGAGGACTACAATCATTACAATTTTCAATGGTTATCGGCGTACCGATTTGAGCATGAAGTGAAGAAAAAATAAAGACAGGAGTAAAAAGAGTAAAAATTAATTTTTTCACGGAGGCTATCTAGTTTTAGTCCCCCAAAAATAACAAAAAGAGCTCAATTCTGCCTTTCTTTTTAGATCTTATTTTGACGTCACCTAATTAGGGTCACATCTCCTGAGAGCACCTGCTGATCAACAGGCGCTTCCCCCATTAGGGCATAGGTCAATTGCCATACATACACCCCCTGCTGTAGCGTTTTACCCAAGTAGGTTCCATCCCAATAGACTGCTGGATCTTCAGACTCAAAAACACGATTTCCCCAACGATCGAAGATAGCCAACTGAAAAGACTGAAACACACAAGCTGATGCCTGAAAAAAATAGTCGTTTACGCCATCGCCATTAGGAGAAAAAATGTTGGGAAACAGAACAGGACATTGATCACATGCTTCGACAACCAGACTATCAACAAGCTGCTGGCAGGAACTTTCAACCTCCAACCAATAGGTGCCCGGGCCGGTCACTAAATATTGATCTGTTGTTGATCCATCCTGCCAATAATAATGGGCCTGCTCATATTTAGTGGGTTCTAATAAGAACGGTTCCCCACAAAAAGGGATGGTCTCCCCCAGCTCTATCTTCATTTCTTCCACATAATTTACTGCTATTTCTTGAGTTTCTTCTCCACAAACAGTAGTTGCTTTTACCCAATAATGGCCTGGCTTCTCTACCAAAAACTGAGGCAATCCCGAACCATCTTGCCATTCGTAAACGGCCGATGGCAGATAGGCGTCCAGCATTAATCGTTCTCCAAAACAAAGAGTGGTATCTGATCCTAAATTCATGGATGACAGGTCAATAAAGCGAACCGCTGTAGAAGCTGTTTTTGCATCGCATTTGTTAGTCACCTCTACCGTAAGTTCCTGATCGGTGGTCAAAAAACGATCAAACCCTGGAAATCCGTCACTCCAGATATATTTAGCCCCCTCGTTATACACATCCAACCAGACCGTGTCGCCCTGACAGGCAAGGATCTCAGGTTCTAAAGTAAGATCAATATTGTCATATACCTCAATAACGGTCGCTCCGTGTGTAATGCCGCAAGGGGTAGTAACAGTCACATTGTAAAATCCAGGTTCAGTTATTATTAGCTTGGAGGTAGTATCTCCGGTACTCCAAAGATAGGTGGCATAATCATTCGTAGCATTAAGTATCAACATCTCCTCCCGGCATAAAAAAGTATCTTTAGGAAAATTGATTTCAGGATATTCCTGGATGGCCGTTACCCAAATATCGCTGATGGAGGTACCACAATCGTTGGTTACGGTAACGGCATAATGACCTGTCTCGCCAACAAGGTAAGTAGATTCCGTTGAACCGTCCTGCCATTGATAGGAGGCGCCGGGGTTTTCAGCATCTAAGACCAGGGTTTCAAAACAGATCGTCGTATCGGTACCCAAATCCACAGAGGGCAGACTGGTCCCTGAATAATAAAAAGGGAGCGTCTCGGAATAAAAAGCGTTGCCACACTGATCGAGCACCTCATCCAGACCATTTGTATTAACCTTAAATGTATAATCTCCTTCAAGGAAAAGCGGTGGGGTAATACTCAGTTCAAACGTCTGACCATATACCCCGCCGGTATCACAACTATTGGATGAAAGAGAAAGGCTGAAGGGACCTCCCGGTCCCTCCAGACCAAAATTAATTGAGGCAATGGTATTACAATTTATTGGCTCACTAAAAGTTAATAAAATTGCCGTATCGTTGCACCCTGCCGGAAAGGTTGTTGATTCAATTTCGGGATTGACATAATCGTAGAGTGCGAAATCGGAATAGGTAAAATTAATCGTAAACCCTTCTGCTGTTCCTGAAGCTTTGGAGATCAAAATCGCATAGGTCCTCCCCTCCTCTACCGGGATAAAATCATTGAAAGGCGAAAAGCCTTCGTCCATAGTCGGAGGCTCATTGTTACAACCAGAGCCCTGCATAGCATAATTGGTTAGCCCGATAGGTCCCGTTAATCCATCACAGCTCTGTCCCCCCGCAGCATTACAGCTGATTAGCAGGTCTTGATTGGAGAATATTTCATCACACCCCACATCCGTAATATCAAATACAGCCCAATTGTAATTGTCGAAGGCATTTAAAGGGATCAGCAGAAAGCCCAGATTCCCGTCCTGATAAGCAGTGAAGCTATACCAGAGGGAATTCCCTTCTTCTAAGAGGCAACTAATTGCGGGATTGATCTCTGAAGTATCGCCTGATCCGTTCGGCATATCAAATACCGTTAAAACAGGTTGGCAAATAGGTTGTGCCCCAAGGCAATCCTGTATATTATTAGTTTGAGCTTTTACAGTCAGCGTTATACTGACAAGGAATAATAATGTTGTAATTTTGATTGTTTTCATTGCGTTCATTTTGGGGTTAATTTTGATTAAAAAGTGGGGCAGAATACGCCCTTCCGATGCTGGTCACTAAAGGTATACATCAGGGCTAGCTCAAAGGCACCCGTATTTCTATTCCCACTACCCAGGGAGGATATTGTTATATCATAACTTACCCCTATGGTAAACGTAGCCAGATCGAATCTTCCTGAAAGAATGAGTGCATCCCACAACCGTTCCTCTGCTAGCGGACTTGCAATGCGAACCCATCCTCCCAGGTGGAAAGACTTCGGACGGTCTCCCCGATCGAGCCAGAACTGCAAGCTATTGCCTAAGTTTAGTTCGGAATGGGGGGATTGAAACAGGTAAATAATTCCGGGATTTACGGACAAGCGCTTGTTAACCTCAAGGGCAGCCCCTGCATGTAAGGTATATTTCCGTTTGAGCTCCATATCACTTCCTTCAAAAAAAGAAAGCTTGGGTTCAGAAAGATGATCAATAGCTCCACCGGCAAAAAAATGATTGTATTCATCGACATTAACCCACCAGATTGCTCCTACTCCCAGGTTGGCATATATGATCTGATAAGCTGACAACGGCTCATCGTTATTCATTTGTTCGTCAAAACGCCTCGTAACAGGATTAAATTGATTGCCCCACCGGGCAGCTTGCTGGTTGAAGCCTTTTTGAGCAATACCTAACTGGAAACCCGCCCCTATATAATGATCGGTTTGAAAACTTCCTCCTATTTTTTTGAAGTAAGCACCCGAAAGACTACCTGCCACTGTTCCGAAATCAATTTGCCCTGCTTTGTCATGCCATAAGTTTAGCCCAAATCCAAAATAATCCTTTCTTCCAACAGGAATTCGATGATCATAAGACAGCGCGTATGTCGAATAGGCTTTTTCCTGAAGAATTCCAGACCATTGGTTACGGTAATTCACCGTCAATCTCGACTTGGCATCGATCAAACCGGTAAGTGCCGCATTGGTATTCAGTGGTGCGAGGTAAAATTGAGAAAAATGAATATCCTGGCCTGACAGCAAAGGAATACTCAGCGTCAGAGCGAAAATGATATTGAGGTATCTATTTGTCATGGTTCATTTGGTTGAGGGTGAAAAAATTAATTGAGCAGCGTAATCGTGCCTGAAAAGGGGATTTCGGTGCCGTCTATAAGCACCAAAATCCCTGTATATATAAATACACCTGCTTGTAATGATTGACCTCCATAGGTTCCGTTCCAGACACCTTGAGGATTGAGGGAGGAGAAATTAGCTGCTGAAAACACCCGTTCTCCCCATCTGCTAAAAATTTCAAAATTTTTAATGATCCTTACGCCTTCTCCGGCATAAATTCGAAAAAAGTCGTTATTACCATCTCCGTTTGGAGAAAAAACATTGGGAACGAAAAATAACTCGGTGCGATCTACCGTAATCTTGATCTCGTCTTCCGCTCTACAACCGTTTGTGTCCCTAACCATTATACGGTAAATGGTAGATAGCGCCGGACGTACAGTTGCCTCCAGGCATTGATCACATATCTCCGGTTCCCAGGTAATTTCGATTGGAGAAGGGTAAGGATCGGTATAATTAGCGAACAAATCGAAGGATTCTCCTAGTTGCAGGGTATTGGTTTTTTGAAGCTGAACTTCAAGAATGGGGGGTTGCTCAATGGTTATTGCCTTCGTCCATTCACAACCGTTCACATCCTGTACCGTTAACTCATAATGCCCCGCCTTAAGCTGATGAAACTGAGGAATTAACTGAAATGGATCCTCATCGATTTTATACATATAGGGCGAAGTACCACCTATTCCTTCAATGACAACATGTCCATTTTGTTCTCCATAGCAACGAACATCTTCATATTGGGTGACTGCTTCTAAAGGCGTCAGCTCCGGAATGTAGAAGGCGGTATCCGAAACACATTTATACCCGTTTTGAATTGAAAGGCTGTGCCATCCTCCAGGAAGTTGATCCATAAAATCGCCTTCTTGTCCATTATCCCATTCAAAGAGAAACGGTCCTATCCCGCCTTCTCCGCTTACTCTAATGGCTCCAATAGTGTCACCATAACAATCGAGTTCTGTGAGGTCTTCCATTCGGGCTTTAGGCACAGTAAGACCATGGACCCAAATGGTATCGGTCCGGGTCGTTTGACAATGGTCGGTCACGGATACTTCTACAGGCTGCGAAAATCCGGGCACCTGAATCTGAAGAACGGTATCTCCCGTACTCCATAAAATGTCATAAGGAGGAAGCCCTCCTGCTATAGCAATGCTTAAGGTAGCAGTATCATTTTCACAAATACTAACATCCGACCCCTCCATTTCGAGTGGAGGTGCATCCAAAATTCTTATTTGTTGCCTGGGTTGAAGGCAGGAGCACTAAATATCCGGAGTAAGGGTTAACAACTCCATTCCTTCAGGTTGGTTATCAGTCAGTACTTCAACCGGTAGGAAGTACTCCATTTGTCCGGCAGGAATGGTAATTTCCGTTTCGGGTATCGGAGCATAATCAACGCCCATGGTGGCAGTCCCTCCAAGATAATATGAAACAACCAGAGGGGAATCTATATTAATAGCAGAAGTTCTGGTGAATTTAAAATAGGCATCTCCACACCCCTCATATGAATAATTGGAGGAATCTGAGGGTACTACAGCCTGTACGGTAGCATGGTTGGTAAAAAAGCTACCAGCTTCCAGAAATAAGCCTGAATCCAAAAAACAATCGCCAAAATCGGCCAGGACAATCTTTAAATGATAGGATTCACAGGCAATAACATTTGCTGTTGCCGTAAGAACCACTGTAAATCCATCATACTCTATTCCCGACAAATCGGTATTTGCCCCACATGGTTCTGAATTGGGTAAAAAATAATTAGAATTTTCTAAGTGGTTTACGGTATTAACAGAAATAAATACATTTGTATCCGGAAGTAGGGCAATATTTTTAGCATTGTTTGAAAAAGGACCGTTGATGCCCGGACCACTAATAAAGATCCCCATGGCGTCATTGATTTCAGTATTTGTAAATTCGCAATATTCTTCAGAAGCAAAAACAAAGCGAAACGATACCTGATGAACGGTAGGCGTAAAATCGAATTCGATTCCGATCACGTCATGCATTGAACTATCCTGAGTCATCTGCTCAAGATCCGGATCAAAATTATCCGTATCGAAACAGCTTCCGGGTAAGTTGGAGGTTTCATTTGGCCCTTGGGCATCCTTCGGGTCGCCGGTGCTTATCAATAGTCCTTCTTTAAGGCCAATAGTGGATTCCCCTTGACTAAACCGGCCGAAGCCTTTTTCATTTCCTATAATTTCTACATTAGACACATCGAAGCAAGCACTGCCTAAAAAGGTATTACTTATCAATTCTTGAGGTGAAGGTAACGTATCGATCAGTATGCCCTGGCTATCTGCCAACGGAGCAAGTAAAGTAAACTCAGGAGGTTGTGGGTCGTATTGTGCAAAGAGGTTGTTGGTGGACCAATTTCCGCATAATAGGATGCAGACCAGGCCCATTAGAAAAATCTTGTTTTCCATGGTTGATGGTTAATTTTGGGGTTTTTAATTAAGTAGTAAGGCAAAAAAATTGGTAGAAAAAATCTTTTTGAGTTCGGTCATTATTTCCTGCGTTCATTCCAGGTATTCAATCACTTAGTCTATAATGGCCGAACAGATTTATTCTACAAGCAATTTTGATTTGCCGTTTAGTTGAATAAAGCAGGTAATTCGTTTTCAACCGAATAGGATAGATAGGATGAATGTCTAAAGGACTGTTAGGCAGGCTCAACGCCTACCTGTACAGCCAAAAATCATTTGGTTTTCTGAATTGTTTAGTTAATTCATAACTCGTAGTGTTTTTGTTACTTTAAAGTTAAGCAATTAAACCACGGCAAATCAAAATCAATGATTAATGGAAGCTATTGTCTGTTGAATGGAATTGTTGAATGTACGAAAAGGATATTTGTTATAAAGAAGTATTCCAAGGGAAATTATTCGATAAGGGGAAGCTTAATAATTACTTTAGTTCCAATACCGGTATGTTGCTCATCTTTTAAGTCCTGAATGGTTAAGGAAGCGGCAGCTGCTTCTTGTTCTTCCAGTCGCTTTAGACGTTCTTTGGTGATGGAAATGGCCTTGGAAACATGATTATTGGACTTCTTTTTTACCTGTGCTGCTGCTCTTCCAATACCATTATCCTCAACGATACAGATCAATTGCTCCTTTTCTATT
Source organism: uncultured Saprospiraceae bacterium (assembly GCA_964534315.1). Classification (GTDB taxonomy): domain Bacteria; phylum Bacteroidota; class Bacteroidia; order Chitinophagales; family Saprospiraceae; genus CAZHOV01. Next base: position 19,445 of record CAZHOV010000108.1, read on the forward strand.
TTAAATTGAATGTGTATTTGTTTTCGACCTTCTTTCCCCGCCAACCCATGCCAGATGGCATTTTCTACAAAAGGTTGAAGGATCATAGTTGGGATGATCACTTCGTCAGGGTCCAGGCTTGGACCTGTCGTTATCTGGTAATGGATTTTATCTTCGAAACGCATAGCCTCCGTTTCCAGGTATTGTTCCAGTAATTCCATTTCTTCCCCTACCGATAGAAAAGGGTGTTTCGCTAGTTTTAGGATCTTTCGCATCAAGTTGGCAAAACGATTTAGATAATCATTGGCAGTCTTTATATCTTTCTGAGCAATGTAGCTGCTAATCGAATTCATGCTATTAAAAATAAAGTGAGGGTTCATTTGAAGGCGGAGTACTGCTGTTTCCGTTTCGGCTACCAGTTGTTTGTATTCGGCTTCTTTGCGTTTAAATGCCTCCTCTTTACGAATTTGGCGGACCCGGATTCGATACCCTCCGTACAAAAGTAATAGCCCGGTAATTCCAAACAAAATGTAAGCTTCAACGGTCTGATACCAAGGTGGCCTGATAAGAATGGAAATGGACCGGTATCCGTCGCTCCATACCCCATCTGAATTAGCTGCTTTTACTTTAAATACATATTGGTTGGGCGGTAAATTAGAATACCTTGCAAAACCCTGATCTCCTTTATTTAAAATAACCCAATTATCATCAATCCCTTCCATTTTATACGCAAGCTGTACATTTTTCGGATCACTATAATCCATGCCTACAAAATTAAAAGAAAGGGTATTGTCGTCGAACTCGAACTTCAGATTCCGGATCATCAGGATATTGGTATTATCACGTTAGTTCGGGATAGGATAGCTTTTTTCAGCCCAATTTCGGGATAAAAGCCGC